>CAZIQJ010000062.1:0-10636 GCA_964541285.1 uncultured bacterium
TTTTGATTTTGAGCTGGCCTGTATCGGTGTGATTATATTTTTTCCGGTAGCTGTCCTGGCGGCGCTTATGATCAAGTCTGAAGACGGCGGCCCTGTTCTCTATGAGCAGGAGCGCTGGGGACAGGGCGGGAAAAAATTTGTGGCTTATAAATTCCGCACAATGGTTGTGGACGCGGACCGGAAATTCGGGTTCCGGCCTGCCGGAGAAGAAGATCTTCGTATCACCAGGGCCGGGAAAATCCTGCGCGCCACGGCCATGGACGAACTGCCCCAGCTTTTAAATATTCTGAAAGGGGACATGAGTTTTGTCGGTCCGCGGGCGCTGGCCGTCAGCGAGGTGGACCCGTCTTTCCCCAATTTTACCGAGCGCCACCGGATCCAGCCCGGCCTGACCGGTCCGGCCCAGGTTTACGCTTCCAGGGACGCGTCACTTCAAGAAAAATTCCAATATGATCTGGAATATGCTAAAACTAGGACCCTGTGGTATGACATCCGGCTGATTTTTCTCTCGTTCTGGGTCACCCTGCGGGGAAAATGGGAGAGCCGCGGCAAAAAATTTTGAGCCTTCATGGAAAAAAAAGATATTCTGATCGTAGGAGGAGGCCACACCGGTCTCTACCTTGCAAGGCAGTTCGCGGAGCGGGGTCATGACGTCGCGCTTTTTGAAAAAAAAGCCGCTGTCGGCGACAAGATCGTCTGCACCGGAATTGTCGGTGAAGAAACTTTCCAGCGTTTCGGCCTCCCGGCTGACTGCGTAGTCGGCCGCGTCCAGGGCCTTCGTTTTTTTTCTCCCACCGGTTTCACTTTTGATTTTAATCCCGCCCAGCCGCTGGCCCGTATTCTGGACCGCCCTAAATTCAACCGCTATCTGGCGGCCAATGCCGCTGCCGCCGGAGCGCAGATAAAATCCGGCGCTCAGGTTGAATCCCTTAAAACCGATTCTGAAAAGGCCGTGCTCACGGTGCGTGAAAACGGCGGGCTGCGCGAATATCATGCCCGGGCCGTGGTTCTGGCTACAGGCGTCAATCACCAGCTGTTCAAGGATGCCGGACTGGAGCCTCCTCAGAGCTTTCTGGGCGGCGCCCAGGTCCATGTCCCTCACCAGGGAGAATTACGGACGCATGTTTTTTTGGGGACCGATGTCGCTCCCGGCGCTTTTGCCTGGTCGGTTCCGCTGGAAAGCGGCATCGCGCGCGTGGGCGTGCTTTCCCGCAAGACCCCCGCGGTTTATCTGAAAAAGCTTCTGCAGCGTTTTAACATGGGCGGGCATGAATCCCAGTTTGAAATTCGTCCGGTCATGGACAGGCCCGCGCCCCGCAGCTACGCCAACCGCGTGCTGGTCGTGGGGGAAGCCGCCGGGCAGATCAAAAGTTCGACCGCGGGCGGTATTTATTACGGTCTGCTGGGGGCTGACTGCGCGGTCAAGACACTTGAGAGCGCTTTTTCAAAAAATGATTTTTCCCCTGCGTTTCTTAAAGATTATGAAACCGCATGGCGCGCCATTATCGGTGAAGAGCTGCGGTTCTGCTATCACTGCCGCAAGATATTTTCGCGTTTTACCGACGCCCACATGGAAGAACTTTTTCGCGGCAAGGTGCGGGAGGATCTGATCAATCTGGCGTATGAAAAAGCCGCTTTTGAATGGCACCGCGGCTATATTTTTTCCATGCTGAAAATGCCGCGTGTTCTTCTGCACGGCCTGAAGCACCCGCTTATTTCCGCGGAGCTTTTTACCTCGCTTCTCTTCGGAAAAATCGCATGAGTTTTTTCTCTCCGGGCAAAACGGCCAAATCCCTGAATGCGGTTCCCGAGCATGTGGCTATTATCATGGACGGCAATGGCCGCTGGGCTCAGCAGCAGGGGCTGGCGCGCACGATGGGGCATGAGCGCGGCTTTTTCCGCGCTCTTGAAATTATCGAGGCGGCAAAGGAATGCGGCGTTAAACATCTGACTCTTTACGCGTTTTCAAAGGAAAACTGGCAGAGGCCGCCGGATGAAGTCGGGTTTTTGATGGACCTGATGCGCCGTTACTTCAGCCCTGCCGCCAAAAAGGGCAGCGGTGAACCGGCCGCGGACCCGGCCCTGGGCCTTTGGCGTGACATGGACAACTTTCAGAAACTGACGGAGAGAGAAAAGCTTGGAATCGCGGAATCTGTGCTTGGCAGCGTGCGGCTGCGCGTCATCGGCAATTTGCGCGACCTGCCGGGTGACCTTCAGAAGAAGATCAAGGACGCCGTGGAGAAAAGCCGCGATTACCCCGGTCTTTCCCTGACCATTGCCCTGAGTTATTCCAGCCGTCTTGAGATTCTTGACGCCTGTAAGGCGCTTGCGGCCCAGGCCGTGAAAGGAACTTTAAAACCCGCAGATATTGATGAAGCACGCGTTTCAGCCGCCCTTTACACTGCGGGGACGCCTGATCCGGATCTTTTGATTCGCACCAGCGGGGAATACCGCGTCAGCAACTTCCTGCTTTGGCAGCTTTCCTATTCCGAGATTTACGTCACTCCCAGATACTGGCCCGAGTTTGATTCCGGTGAATTCCTCAAGGCGCTGGAAGATTATCAGAAACGTGAAAGACGTTTTGGCAAGGTTGAAGGAAGCGGACGTGACAAGAATATTTAAAATCCGGAACTTTTTTTTCCTTTTTCTGCTTTTATGTTCTCTTTTTCCGGCTTTCGCGCTCGCCGCCGAAGAAACTGTGTGCGCGGTCCATGTCCACTCCAGCCGCAGCTCAGGCGAAAAATCAATCGCTGAAATTGCCAAGATCGCGCGTAACCGCAAAATCGACGCGGTCATCATGACCGACCTGCTGGCGGAAGATTATTCCTACGGTATCGGGCCTTTCAGAAAATGGATGAAAAAAACCGCGGGCCGGCGTTCGATTTTTGAAACCGGCGTGATGTCTTATCTGCAGGAAATTGAGGAGGCGGGCCGAGCCGTGCCTGAAGTGGTCATGATCGACGGCGCCGCGGTCACTCCCTTCTATTATTGGACCGGCAATGTGTGGCAGGGCCGGCTGGTTTTGAATGACCGGGGCAAGGACATGCTGGTTCTTGGCCTGGGCGATGCCGCGGGTTATCAAAATCTTCCTGTGCTGGGCACAGGCAAATCTCGTTTCAGCTCTTACCAGCCCGCGCCTGAGCGCGCCATGCCTTATCAGGACGTTATCAATTACATCAACGCGCGCGGAGGAAAGGGCCTGGTTTACTGGTCGCATCCGCTGGCCGGGGAACGCCGGGATTTTTCCCTTTTTGGTTTTACGGTTTCGCTTCAGAGCAATGCCGTGGACTCAGAGTTAATGGAAACCGGCGGTTACACAGGGATGGGGATTTACGCGGTGGAACTGAGCCAGATCATGGGCGCTGAGACTCCGACCTACATGTCGCCGGGCGGCAAATGGGACCGTTTATTGATGCAGTACTCCAGCGGCAGGAGAGACCGTCCGGCCTGGGCCATCGGTGAAGTGGACTACAACGGTATCGCGGGCGCCAACAATGATCTGGGAGCTATCCTGAATGTGGCCTGGGCAAAGAAAGACAAACAGGAAATTTTAAAGGCATTTGAAGAAGGTAAAAACTATGTGGTCATTCCGGGCAAAGACGGACGCAGGTTTGTCCTGGATGATTTTTCTGCGGCGGATGAAAACTCAAAGGAAAGGGTTTTGATGGGGGGGATTCTTCGTACCGCCCGGGCTCCGGTGGTGCGTTTCCGGCTGGCTTTTTCTGACGGCTCCCGGCTGCCCGCGAACATCATGCTGATCCGCAACGGCAAAGTGGTCCAGGCCATGGAAAGGAACCTTCCCTATGAAGCCGAGGTCCAGGACGATTCCCTGGAGGAACCTTCGGCTCATTACCGCGTAGTCGCCTACACGGAAGACAGCGACCGGCTGCTTTCCAATCCGGTTTTTGTCCGCCGCCCCGAAACGCCCGTCTGAGCTTACTTTTTCCGGTTTTGGGTATTGACACCCCTGCGGTCGATTAGTATGATACCGCAAATGGAACAGCTCACGGTTCTAAAACATTCCTTTTTTTCTGATTCAAATCCCTTTGCGATACTGCGCGCGCACGCGCCTCTTTCCGCGAAGGGATTTTTTTTCGGGTACCGGTTCTGGCCGGGACAGGTTTGCCAATGAACGTTTTAAAATTTTCATTCAAACCTGTCCCGCAGCAGAACCGGTACCCTCTATAAGGAGTCTTTCATGTCTGAATTTATCGGCCGCGACCGCAAAGCCCGCCGGGCCTACGGATTTGACGAAATCGCCCTCGTTCCCGGGGACATCACCCTCAACCCCGATGAAGTGGATATCAGTTTAAAAATCGGAAAACAAAAATTCGCCATTCCGTTTCTGGCCTCAGCCATGGACGGCGTTGTGGACCCCAAGTTCGCCATCGCCATGGGCAAGCTGGGCGGGCTCGCGGTGCTGAACCTCGAAGGTATTTACACCCGCTACGATGATTACGAATCCATTCTTGAAGATATTGCCAAGGCCAGCCCTGAGGAAGCCACGGTGCTTGTTCAGAAACTGTATCTTGAGCCGGTCAAGGAAAAGCTGATCGCCAAGCGTATTCAGCAGATTAAAAAAGCCAAGGTTCCCTGCGCCGTCAGCTCCATTCCGCAGAAAGCCGAAAAGTACGGCAAAATCGCGCAGGACGCGGGCGTTGATATTTTTGTGGTGCAGTCCACGGTCACAACCGTGAAGCACATTTCCTCTTCCTATAAGGTCGTGGATTTCGGGAAGCTGATCAAGGCCATGAAAGATGTTCCCGTAATTCTTGGAAACTGCGTGACCTACAAGGTCGCGCTTGAACTTGCCGAAACCGGAGCGGCCGGACTGCTTGTCGGTATCGGACCCGGCTCTGCCTGCACCACGCGCGGCGTGCTTGGCCTGGGCGTTCCGCAGGTGACTTCCATTGCGGACTGCGCGGCTGCCCGTGAAGTTTATTACAAGAAAACCAAAAAATACGTCAACATCATCGGCGACGGCGGCATGTCCACCGGCGGCGATATCTGCAAGGCTTTTGCCTGCGGCGCGGACGCCGTCATGGTCGGCTCCGCTTTTGCCCGCACGCATGAAGCTCCGGGCAAGGGCTTTCACTGGGGCATGGCCACGCCGCACGCGAATCTTCCGCGCGGCACGCGCATCCGCGTGGGAACCACCGGTTCTCTGGAAGAAATTCTTTACGGCCCTGCCAGACTTGATGACGGTACTCAGAACCTTGTCGGCGCTCTCCGCACCTGCATGGGCAATATCGGCACCAAGGACATCCGGGAAATGCAGCTGACGGAAATCGTCATTGCTCCGGCGATCCGCACTGAAGGAAAGCTTTTCCAGTCCGCGCAGCGCGTTGGAATGGGAAAATAAAACTGTTTGTCATTCCTGCCTGCCTGAACAGGGCAGTCGAAAGCGGGAGACCGGAGTTTAAAAAATTCTGTTCTGCGTAATGACAGCTTAAAAACGGAAAGTTAGATGAACGAAACAGTCGTTATTCTGGATTTTGGTTCGCAGGTCACGCAGCTGATCGCGCGCCGCGCCCGCGAGCACAAAGTCTACTCGGTCATCCTTCCGTATTACACGCCTTTGGCCGAAATCCAGGCGCATCAGCCCAAGGCCATTATTCTTTCCGGTTCTCCTGCCAATGTCTATGGACCCAAGGCCCCGATTCCGGACAAAAGGGTTTTCTCGCTCGGTATTCCCATTCTTGGTATCTGCTACGGCATGCAGCTCATTGCCCATATCCTTGGCGGCAGGGTGCACAAGTCCAAGAAAAGGGAATACGGCTGCTCCAAACTTCATGTAAACAAGGCAGAAGGCCTTTTTAACGGCCTGCCCAAGTCTTTTACCTGCTGGATGAGCCATGGCGACAAGCTGGACCGTCTGCCTCAGGGCTTTACCCGGCTGGCCCACAGTGAAAACTCCGCTTTCGCGGCTGCCGCGGACACCAGACGCAAGATTTATGGTGTGCAGTTCCATCCCGAAGTGGTGCATACGGAGCACGGGTCGCGCATCATCAGCAATTTTCTTTTTAATGTCGCGAATTTCCGGGGCAACTGGACGCCCAAGTCCTTTATCAATGAAGCGATCCGAAAGATCCGCAATCAGGTAGGCCGCGAGCGTGTGGTGCTGGGCCTTTCCGGCGGCGTGGACTCTTCCGTGGCCGGGCTTCTCCTTCACAAGGCCATTGGCAAGCAGCTGACCTGCATTTATGTGGACAACGGTCTGATGCGTTTAAACGAAACGCAGCGCATCAAGGAAGTTTTCAAAGACCACTTTCACATGAACATGAAGTTTGTGGACGCGTCGCGTGATTTCCTCAAAGCGCTTAAGGGCGTCAGTGATCCGGAGCAGAAGCGCAAGATCATCGGCCGCGTGTTTGTTGAAACTTTTGACCGCGAAGCCAAAAAGCTGGGCAAGGTTCCTTTTCTGGCGCAGGGCACTTTGTACCCCGACGTCATTGAATCCGTTTCTGTGCACGGCGGGCCGACCAGCGTGATCAAAAGCCATCACAATGTGGGCGGCCTTCCCAAAGGCATGAAATTCAAGCTGGTGGAACCGCTGCGCGAACTGTTCAAGGATGAAGTCCGCAAGGTCGGCGTGGCGCTGGGGCTGAAAGAAGAGCTGGTGAAGCGGCATCCGTTTCCCGGTCCCGGCCTTGGCGTCCGTATTCTGGGCGATATTACCCGTGAGCGCGCGGATATTCTCCGCGAAGCCGACGCCATTGCCATTGATGAAATCCGCCGCGCCAATCTTTATGACAAGATCTGGCAGGCTTTTGTGGTGCTGCTGCCTGTGCGCAGCGTCGGCGTTATGGGCGACGAGCGCACGTATGAAAACGTGGCCGCGGTCCGCGCCGTGACTTCCACCGACGGCATGACCGCGGACTGGGCCAGAATTCCGGACCATGTTCTTGCCCGCATTTCCAACCGCATCATCAATGAAGTGCGCGGCATCAACCGCGTCTGCTACGACATTTCCTCCAAGCCTCCCGCCACCATTGAGTGGGAATAAATCCTGCCGTCTTCTCCCGCGTTTGACGGAAGTCCTCTCATTTGGTAGGCTTCCAGCATCATGACTTTGAATCCCGCTTCTGAGATCAAGTCTGTTACCAAAAAAAATATTCCCGCCTTTGCCGAAAAACAGATCGTTTCTTCCGTGCCCGGAAGTATCATCCCCATCACACGCCATCGCGCGCTTTCCTATGCCCATTGTCCGCTGGCGCACGACCATGACCCTGTGCTTTTTACGGCCTGGGACAAAGACCGGCTGGTGGGTTATGCCGGCGCGCTGCCCGGTATTTTACGCGCCGGAGAAAAAACTTTTGGGGTTCGATGGGTCTCTGCTATTTATGTTTTGCCTGAATACAAGGGCACGGGCTCGAAGCTTGTGCGGGAGATCATTGAAACAGGGCATGACCTTGCGTCAGCGGGCGTAAGCACTTCAGGACAGAAGTGCGCCCTCAGCACGGGGTTTTACAATGAGGGAAGCCTTGAGATCACGCGGATTGAGCTGGGCCGCAGTCTGTTCTGGAAATGGCCGTTTCTGCGCGGAATTTTGCTTAAAAAGCGGGGAACAGGCGTCAAGGTCCGGGAAATAGAGAGTTTGAGCCAGGAACTTTACGATGTTCAGAAAAAACCGCCTGTTTTTTTTGAACGTCCGCCCGCGGTCCTGAACTGGATGAAACAGTATCCCTGGGTCGTGGAATCCCGGGAGCCCTCTATGCCTCCGGCTTATTATTTTTCAGACACACGACTTTTTCATCGCATCATTTTTCTGGAGCTTTCCGCAGGGCGAGGCCGGGGATGGGCGGCTTTTTTAATTTCCCAGCCGCATGGCAAGGCCAGGACCCTGAAAATCCTCGACCACGGGCTGGATGAAAATCTGGACCGGGGAATTCTTCTGGAAGCTGCCCTGGACCTGGCTGAAAAGCACAAGGCCGGGATTCTTGAATTTCAAAAAGGCCTTTTCCCTGATTTCGAAGCAGCTTTGCCTGTGAAATCCGTGCTGAGTGTTTTCCCCAGGCCTTATTTTTACCGTCCGTCCGGCCCGCAAAGCCCTCTGGCGCTCTACGGCAGGGAATGCGCGAAAGCTTTTCAGGACGGAGACAACGGATTGACATGAGCCTCAAAAGCCTTTTTTATAAGGCCCTTCCCGAAAGCATTTATTTCGCCTTGGACAAGCGGCCTTTTCACGCCTTTCTTTATCATATGGTTTCCGCCACCCAGCCTTCGCATCTGCGCGGGCTTTATGCCTGCAAATCTCCCGAGCTTTTTGAAAAAGACCTGCAGGATCTCGGACGCCGCTATGATTTCATCAGCTATCCTGAGCTTTCCGGATTTGTCCGTAATGGATTTCCGCAGGCAGGCAAGAAGAAGGTGTTTTTGAGTTTTGATGACGGCTATGCCGAGTGCTTTCGTATAGTCCGTCCTCTTCTGCTGAAGTATAAGGTCCCCTGCACGTTCTTTCTGACCGTTGATTTTCTGGACAACCGGAAGATGTTTTACAGGAATTGCGCGGCCCTTCTAGTCCGGAAACTTCAGGAAAATCCGGGGAAAGAGCCTGTGGCGCTCTCTGTTTTTAAAAATAAAAAAAGCGAAGTGCTCAAAGCGGACACTCAGAGCGCGATCCCGCTGATTTTCTCTCTTGGACACAAGGACGAGGACCTGATTCAGGAACTCTGCAGGGTTCTGGAGATTCCGGTCGCGGAGATTCTGGAAAAGAGGCCGCCCTATATGACCGCGGCTGAGGTCCGGCAGCTGGCTCAGGACGGTTTTAGCCTGGGCGCGCACGGCCTGTCGCATGAACTTTTTCGCAATGTGGATGAAAATGAACAGCGGCGATTGATCCTTGAATCCACCCGCGCGGCCGCGGCGCTTTCCGGGCAGAAGGAAATTCCCTTTGCGTTTCCATTCCACGGTGAGGGCGTCAGCAGAAGCATGCTTGAAACGTTGAGGGGGGAACATCCGGAGCTGGGGCTTTTTTTTGATACCGGAGGTCTGAAGAAGGATGTTTCTTTTGTGATCAACCGTATTCCCGCGGACCAGCATCCGTACGGAAAAAGCGGGGACATTTCCAGCCTTCTCAAGGCGGCTTATCTGGACAGCCTGGAAAATCCCGGCTGAATTCAGCCCGCCGCTGTTTCCGCCATGGCGGGTTCGCTGAATCTTGAAAAAACATGCCGGCGTCTGGCGTGTTTATACTGCTGCTTCAGGCTGAACCAGACATATCCTGCCGTATAAGCTGAGGTCAGGGAACCTGCGATAAGAATTTTGTGCGCGTACAAGGGCGCGGTCTGGAGCGCGTACTCCCAAAAAAGAAGAGTCAGGAGCTGGAGAAACGAGTAGATCGCCAGAGCCCGGGTATTTTTGTAAATACGAGGTTTTTTCCGCATGCACAGCCCTCCTTTGTCTATAGTTACGCCTTCTCTGCGGAGCCGGATTGCAGCGCTAGTTTTTGCTATATTTCTGCCTTGTTTCCCGCAATAATACGGCCATGAATCAGGACCCCTCAAAAGACCCGGTTGCAGACTGCCTTCACACCCTTAAAAAACTGATCGCGGACAGCGAATATTTTGCCAGCCTTCCGCAGGAGCAGAGGATTGAACTGCTCAAGGCCGCGGGCCAGCTTTCCCGGCCCGACCAGGTGGAGCGCGTCAAGCGCAGCCGCGCCATTCAGCGCCAGCGCGGACGCAGGGTTTTTGAATCCGAGCGCCAGGCCCGCCGTGCTACAGGTATCCGCAGCGCGCGCGAAGCCGCTGTTTTTACCGCGCCGGAAAAACTGGCGCTGGAAGAAACGCCGCGCGAAAGGCCGGAGCTCAGCTCGCCGCGCAACTGCTACATCTGCAAGGCGGAGTTCACGGCCCTGCATTTTTTCTATGACGCGCTTTGTCCGCGCTGCGCGGACTTCAACTACCACAAACGTTTTCAGACCGCGCCGCTGGACGGCCAGGTCGCTTTGATCACAGGTTCGCGGCTTAAGATCGGCTATCAGGCATCTCTCATGATGCTGCGCGCCGGAGCCGAGGTCATTGCCACCACGCGCTTTCCCGTGGATTCCGCGCTGCGCTATTCAAGAGAAAAGGATTTTGAAAAGTGGGGAAACCGGCTTCATATTTACGGCCTGGACCTGCGGCACACGCCCAGCGTGGAAATTTTCTGCCGTTACATTGAGCAGACTTATCCGCGCCTGGACCTTTTGATCAACAACGCGGCCCAGACCGTGCGCAGGCCTTCGGGCTTTTACGCGCATTTGATGGAAAATGAAAACCGCGGCCTTGCCGCGCTTCCGGCCCACGCGAAACCTCTTTTGGCACGCTATGAAACATGTGTGCGTCAGCTTTCCAGCGCTTCGTTAATTGAAGCCGGTGAAGCTTCCAGTCTTCCGGTTTCCTGGGACGCCAAGGCCCCGGGCATTGGCCTGCGCGCTTCGGCCGGACTTTCGCAGATTCCCTATGCCTACGACCGCGCGCTTGAAGTGGAGCAGGTTTTCCCCGCGGGAAAGCTGGACGCGGACCTTCAGCAGGTGGATCTGCGCGCGGTCAACAGCTGGCGCCTGAAACTGGGGGAGATCGAGACTTCGGAAATGTTCGAGATCCAGCTGGTCAACGCCATCGCTCCTTTTGTGCTGTGCAACAAGCTCGCG
>CAZIQJ010000063.1:0-10625 GCA_964541285.1 uncultured bacterium
GTGTGCTTCTTCTGGTGGATGCTTTTGACGGCCCCATGCCGCAGACCAAGTTTGTTCTTAAAAAGTCGCTGGAGCTTCATTTGAAGCCCATTCTCGTTGTAAATAAAATTGACCGTCCCGGCGCGCGTCCGCAGGAAGTCGTGAACATGGCTTTCGATCTTTTCTGCGAACTGAACGCGACCGAAGAGCAGCTGGATTTCCCGATTGTTTTCGCTTCAGGCAAGGACGGCATCGCCAAGATCGACCTGGACGAGCCGAGCACCAACATCAATCCGCTTCTGGACACGATTCTTCACCGGGTGCTTCCTCCGGTTGCCGACCCTGATCTTTCTTTCCAGATGCTGATCACCATGCTGGATTATGATTCTTACGTAGGGCGCATTGCCATCGGCCGTATCACCAACGGAAAAATTTCCACCGGCGACCCCATGGTCGTGGTGAAGCATGATGGAAGCATTGTGCGCGGTAAAGCCACCAAGATCCTGAAATACATCGGCCTCAAGAGAGTCGAAGCGGACAGCGCGGAAGCAGGCGACATCATTTCTATCGCGGGCATCGATGATATCAAGGTCAGCGAAACCCTGGCGCATCCCGATAATCCCAAGGCGCTTCCGACCATCAAGATCGACGAGCCGACCATTTCCATGAATTTTTCTCACAATACCAGCCCGCTGTGCGGCAAGGACGGCGGACGTTTTCTGACTTCCCGCCATATCCGTGAGCGTCTGGAGCATGAAGCCATGATGAACGTGGGTATCAAGATTGAAGAGGTCGAGGGCGGCGAGCGTTTCAAGGTTTCGGGCCGCGGCGAGCTGCACCTTTCCATTTTGATTGAAACCATGCGCCGTGAAGGCTATGAGCTTGAAGTTTCCCGTCCGCGCGTCATTCTTAAGGAAGTGGACAAGGAAGTTCTCGAGCCCGTTGAAGAACTTGTAGTTGAAGTGGAGCCTACTTATCAGGGCGCGGTCATGCAGGCGCTTGGCAGCCGCAAGGCTGAAATGAAAAACATGCAGAACAGCGCGGTCGGGGGAACCATCCGTCTGGAATATTTAATTCCTTCACGCGCGCTGATTGGTTTCCGCAGTGAGTTCATGACCATGACCCGCGGCACCGGCATCCTTTATCAGAATTTTTTTGAATACCAGAAATTCAAGGGCGATCTGCCTGAACGCCAGTCCGGCGTGCTGGTTTCCCAGGACCCGGGAAAAGCCGTGGCCTACGCTTTGTGGGGCCTGCAGGAGCGCGGCGAAATCTTTGTGACTCCGGGCGATGAGCTTTATGAAGGCATGATTGTCGGCGTTAACAACAAGGGGAATGACCTGGTTGTGAACGCCATCCGCGAGAAAAAGCTGACCAACATGCGTTCCACGGGTACGGATGAGGCGATCCAGCTGATCCCGCCCCGGGAAATGACGCTTGAGTTTGCTCTGGATTTTATCGAGGATGACGAGCTGGTGGAGATTACTCCCAAGCATGTCCGTTTGCGCAAACGTTACCTGACGGAAAACGAACGCAAATCTTCCTCCCGCATGTCTTCCCTCAAGCAGTCCCAGTCCTAGAATACAAACCCCTCTTCCAGGGCTTCTTTTATCCGGTTTAAAAAGTCCGCCTTTTCCGCTCTCCCCAAAAATGAGGCGAAAAATTTTTCTAAACACCGCGTGATTTCTTCCGAAATAGCAGTATAATAGCCCTTTCAAAGCAAGGCCTAATTTTCACATAGAAGGTGATCTGTGGCTGACAAAAAAAGCGTCAACACAAAATCGGTTGACTCGTTTTTATCCGAGAAGAAAATCTTCCAGATTGTAAACCCTCGTCTTGTCCAGGCTCCTCCCACATTGACCGTTCAGCAGGCCCTTAACCTGATGCAGGAGCAGCGCGCGGGTTATATCGTCATCGCTGAAAAGGGCAAGCCTGTTGGAATTTTTACTGAAACCGATGTGGTCCGGAAAGTCATGAACCAGAAAGTTGACTGGAGCCGTCCGGTTAAGGACTTCATGACCCCAAACCCGGTCTGCCTGACCATGCAGGACACGGTAGGCGAGGCCATTGACGTCATGGGAACCCGGCGTTTTTACCATATTCCGCTTGTTGATGAAAAAGGCAATCTTATTAACGTTATTTCAGTCCGTACGCTGATTCGTTTTCTCGCAGAGTTCTATCCCGCCGAAGTTCTGAACCTTCCGCCGGTGCCGAATCAGATTATGAATTCGCCCGAGGGGGGGTGATTTTCCATGTCAGAAAAAGTTAAAAAGCAGGTATCCGCCATCACCGTCCGTTTCGCCGGAGACTCCGGGGACGGCATGCAGCTCACAGGGGACCAGTTCGCGGACACGACCGCGGTCATGGGCAATGATTTCGCGACTTTGCCGGATTTCCCGGCCGAGATCCGCGCCCCTGCCGGAACGCTTCCCGGCGTTTCGAGTTTCCAGATCCAGTTTTCGGATTCCACGATTTTTACCGCGGGGGACATCGCCGACGTTTTGATCGCCATGAATCCGGCCGCGCTGAAAATCAATATCCAGACGGTCCGCAAGGGCGGTCTGATGATTGTTAATGAGAACGCGTTTACGGAAATCGGCCTGCGTAAGGCGAGTTATAAAAATAACCCGCTGATCGATGACACGCTCAAGGATTTCCAGGTCCTTAAAGTTCCTCTTTCGGATCTGACGCGCAACGCGCTCAAGGAACACCCGATCAAGATCACGGAAGTGGACCGCTGCAAAAACTTTTTCGCTCTGGGCATGATGTTCTGGCTCTATGACCGCCAGCTTGACCACACGGTCAACTGGATCCGGGCCAAATTCGCCAAGCGTCCCGAGATCGTGGAAGCCAACGTGGCCGCTCTGAAGGCCGGCTACAACTTCGCGGACATCACCGAAGTTCTTGCCACTCAGTATTCAGTTGCCAAGACCCAGCTGGAGCCGGGAACTTACCGGAAGATCATGGGCAATGAAGCCACGGCGCTTGGACTTGTTGCGGCCGCGACGCTGGCCAACACAACGCTCTTTTACGGTTCCTATCCCATCACGCCTGCCAGCTCGATTCTTGAAGGGCTGTCCCGGCTGAAAAATTATGGCGTTAAAACTTTTCAGGCTGAAGACGAAATTGCCGCCATCGGCGCGGCCATTGGCGCTTCTTTCGGCGGCAATATTGCCGTGACCGGAACCAGCGGACCCGGTCTTTGTCTTAAATCCGAGGCCTTGAACCTTGCGGTCATGGCAGAGCTTCCTCTTGTTGTGATCGACGTTCAGCGCGGCGGTCCCAGCACGGGTATGCCGACCAAGACCGAGCAGACGGACCTGCTGCAGGCCATGTTTGGCCGTAACGGGGAATCTCCGGTTTGCGTCATCGCGCCCAGCACGCCGGCCAATTGTTTTGATATGGCTATTGAAGCCGTGCGTCTCGCGGTCAAGTACATGGTGCCTGTTGTTTATCTTTCTGAAGGTTATCTTTCAAGCGCTTCGGAACCGTGGAAACTTCCGGACGTCAGCACGCTGACGAAAATTGAAGTCAAACATCCCACGACGCTTGGGGCCGAAGGTTTTCTCCCGTATTCACGCGATGCTAAAACCCTGGCACGCCCCTGGGCTATTCCCGGGACGCCGGGCTTTGAACACCGGATCGGCGGACTTTCCAAAGCGGATCTGACCGGCAATGTCAGCTATGATCCGGAGAACAACCAGAAGATGATGACTTTGCGCGCGGAAAAAGTGAAGCGCATCGCGGACGATATTCCTGCTCTCACGGTCAAGGGGCCGGAGTCCGGAAAACTTCTGGTCCTGGGCTGGGGCGGAACGTACGGCGCTATTTTTCAGGCGGTCGAGGAATTCCAGCGCCAAAAGGCTTCGGTTTCTCAAGCGCATCTTTTTTACCTCAATCCTTTCCCAAAGAATCTTGGAGATATCCTGAAAAAGTTTGAGACCATCCTGGTTCCCGAACTCAATTTCGGGCATCTGGCCATGCTGCTGCGCAATCAGTTCCCGGGTGTCAAAATTGTGGGGCTGAACAAAGTTCAGGGACAGCCTTTCAAGGTCCATGAAGTCATTAACAAGATCAAGGAGATCTTATGAGCACTACGGATACAGGAGCTAAAACGCCTGCCCAGCCTCCTTTTACCAAGGAAAGTTTTGTTTCCAACCAGGAAGTCCGCTGGTGTCCGGGATGCGGGGACTATGCCATTCTGGCCACGGCACAGCGTACGCTGGCCAAGTTCGATATTCCGAAGGAAAAGTACGTTTTCGTCTCCGGTATCGGATGCTCAAGCCGCTTTCCTTATTACATGAATACTTACGGATTTCATACCATTCACGGCCGCGCGCCTACGATTGCCACCGGCCTGAAATGCGCCAACCCTGAGCTTTCCGTATGGGTCGTGACCGGTGACGGTGACGGTCTTTCCATCGGCGGTAACCACCTGGTGCATTGCATGCGCCGCAATGTGGACCTGAATATTCTTCTGGTCAATAACCAGATTTACGGATTGACCAAAGGCCAGTATTCGCCGACTTCCGAATTTGGAAAAGTCACGAAGTCCACGCCCATGGGTTCGATTGACTATCCCATTAACGCGCTTTGCATCGCCATTGCTTCAGAGGCCACGTTTATTGCCAGAACCCTGGATGCGGACCCCATGCACATGAGCTATGTCATGGAGCGTGCCATGAAGCACAAGGGCGTTTCGTTTATTGAGATCTATCAAAACTGCGTGATTTTTAATGACAAGACTTTCCAGCCTGTCATCGGCCGTGAAACCCGTGAAGACCGCATGGTTTATCTGGAACACGGCAAGCCGCTTGTTTTTGGAAAAGAAAAGAACAGGGCGGTCCGGTTAAACGGCTTGAAGCCTGAGGTTGTGGATTACAAGGCGGGAGACACGGGCCTTATTGTTCATGATGAAAAAAGCCCGACGTCGTATTATCCGTATTTGCTGACCCAGATGGCTTATCCGGAAATGCCCGTGCCTTTCGGTGTGTTCCGCGCCATTGAAAAGCCGACCTATGATCAGATGATGGACGAACAGATTCAGGCCGCGGTCAAGAAACGCGGGCCTGGAACTGTGAAAGACCTGCTTTACGCCGCAGAAACCTGGACGGTCAAGTAGAGTTAGGGGGAACCATGAACAACAAATGCCCTTCCTGCAGTTTTGAGAATATCGAAGGTGATGACCGCTGCGCGCAGTGTCTTCACACGCTTCATCACATCAATATTCCCAAGAAAAAAGACGACACGATCCAGAAGGTCATCATGAGCGCGCCTATTTCCGATCTGGTGACAGGGGACGACCTGCTCGTGGCCAAGCCTACGGACACTCTGGACAAGGTGGTAAAGATTTTCCAGGATCAGAGGAAGAACTGCGTGCTGGTTTATGACAAGAAAAAGCTCGTCGGTATTTTGAGCAACCGCGACATTCTCTGGAAAGTTTCCGGCAAACATCCGGATCTGTCCAAGGTCAAGGTCGGTGAGGTCATGACCAAGAACCCTGAGTTTGTCAGGCCTGATGATCCGATCGCTTTCGCGGTGAATAAAATGGCTATGGGCGGTTTTCGCCATGTGCCTGTGGTCCATGAAGACGGCACCCCCCTGAGCATTATTCTGATCAAGGATGTGCTGGCCTACCTTGCCCGCCGTGAACGTGAAAAGCCTGCCAAGGCTTCCTGACCCGGGCTGAACTATTCCATGATTAAAAAAAGTGCCGCTGAGACCGGCGCCGGTAAGGGCGCGGGTTTTTTAATTCTCCTCAGTTTTCCCTCAAAGGGTACCGCACCGTTTCGGCCTTGCGAGAAGAGCAATAGCGGCGGAGCTGAAGCGGACCCGTCTTTTTCCGGACTGTTTTTTCGTGAACGTAACCAGGTTTCTTGGTGAGGAGGCTGCTGTGAATAAAAAGATTCTGTCACTTGTGCTTTGTGTTTCCATGCTGGCCGCAGCCGCAGCCTGCTCAAAAAAGTCGAATGACCTTACGGCCGCCGAAGTCCGCACAGTGAACGCCATTCTCGCGCACTGGAAAACCTGGGTCCCTTCAGTCCAGGAAACCGGCCGTGCACCGCTTATGGGCTTTCCTGAACTCTACAAAGGGCTGAATGACGAACAGAAGGCTTTTCTGGAAAAAATCCGCACGCTGAAAGAGGGCGGCCTTCTCAAGCCCGATCAGCAGTCGCTCCAGGTTCTGGCCGGCCAGACATACAGCTGGAAAGGCGAAACGCGCGCCATTCCGCCGCAGTTCCTTCCTCGCTGGGCCTATGAAGCCTTTCAGGAAATGATGAGTGCCATGCAGAGGGACCTTGGTAAAAAACTTCTTGTGGAGTCCGGCTACCGTTCGCCCGCCTATCAGCTTTACCAGTTTTTATTTTATCTTCCCAAGCACGGTTATTCGGTTTCTGAAACCCGCCGCTGGGTGGCTCTTCCCGGTCACAGTGAGCACGGAAATCCTGACCGCCAGGCCTTTGACTTTATCAGCCAGGAAGGCATCAACGGCGACAGTGAAGGACAGAAGCCGGAAGATTTCGCGAAGCTGCCCGAGTACGCATGGCTTGTCCAGAACGCGGGCAAATACGGTTTTGAGCTTTCTTATCCGCAGGTCACGCAGGATTCTACTTACGAGCCGTGGCATTGGCGTTTTGTGCGTACGGCTGCGCGGACGCAGGCTGCCTGAACTTCATGCAGGCATCTTCCCGCGAAGCGGTGATTTTAAAACGGGAATGCGAAGCCACGGAAATTCCCAGCGGCCGGAAAATCAGTTTTTTCCCAGGTACCAATGTCACCATTCTCCAGTCTCTGGGAGGCGCCTTCACCGTTGTGACCGATATCGGCCAGATGGCCAGCATTTCAGGCAAGGACGCGGACGCGCTGGGTAAAGAGCCTCCGCCGGCGCCGGCCCTGCATGATTCCACGGGCCGTGAAAAGACCATGGAGGAAATGGTCTGGGACCAGCTCAGGACCTGCTATGACCCCGAAATTCCGCATAATATTGTGGACCTTGGCCTGGTTTACCGTTGTGACATCGCGGAATCCGAAGGCCGGGCCGCCATCCGCATGACTTTGACGGCGCCGGGCTGCGGCATGGGGGAATGGCTGCGTCAGGATGTGAAGAACAAGGTCTCCGGTGTTCCCGGTATCAAGGAAGTCACTGTGGAAGTTGTCTTTGATCCGCCCTGGACACGCGACAAGATTGCCCCTCAAATCAGGCGTTATCTCGGCCTGTGATTGAAAAACTTACTTTTGACCTGCAGGCGGAACTTCCGGGAGCGCCTAAAATCCGGGAAAAAATGATTCTGGTCAAATCTGACCTTGAATCCCGCGAGCACGTGGTCATGAAACTTCTGGCCTACCTGCTTTTTTTTGATCCCCGGCTGAAAATTGAAAAAAGCGTGGACATGCATTACAAGCCCGACCTGGTCATTCCCGGAGACCACGGGGTCCCTGAGCTTTGGATCGACTGCGGCAAGATCGCGCTCAAAAAAGTCGACAGCCTGAGCCGGAAGCTCAAGACCTCCCGGCTGATCATCGTCAAGGAAACGCGCCGGGACCTGCATAACTTCCGGCTGACTATTGATAAAAAGGTTGAAAACGCGGACCGGGTGGAATACCTGGCCTTTGAGGACGGTTTTGTGCAGGGGATTGCCAACAGCCTTCAGCGGACCAATGAGGTCACGGTATACCCGGTCATGGAAAACGTCATTGGCCTGGCCCTGAACCAGGAAGTATTCGAAAGCGCCCTGTACCATTAGGCGTGTGTAACCCCATTAAAGAAAGCAGGTTAAAGGCCGATTATCAAAGTAACAAGGCCTCCCGCTTTCCAGAGGCCAAAATGGAGGAAACATGAAAAAATTCGGGGCACTTTTAATCATTCTCGCTATTCTTCTCGCTCCGGCTGCCGGTATGGCCGCCAGCCCGTGGACTGAGCAGAAGACGTATGCGGACAAGACGGTCGAGAAGTTCAAGTTTGGCTTCAAGAACCTGGCTCTTGGCTGGATGCAGATTTTCTACCAGCCGCATGCCTACCAGGTTGACGGCAAGAACGCCTGGGCCGGACTTGGTAAAGGTTTATGGCTGTTTCCGGTGGACACCATCGGCGGCGCCGTTCACCTTGTGACGTTTCTGGTTCCGGTCGATGTTCCGCTTCCGGAAAACGGCGTCAATTTCGAGAAATAAGCTTCACACTTCCAGGCGTTACCCCCGAGAGGGGGTAACGCCTTTTTATTTAGATACGATCAACCGAGGTTCCCATGAAAAAATCCCTGCTCCTGTTTTCCTTCCTTTTTCTTTCCCTTATGCCCGGCCTTGCCGCGGAAGATTCCGGGACAACGGAGTCTGAAAAAAGCCCTCGGCCTCCTGCTTTGGAATATGCCTCTGCCGGCATGACGCTGGATGAGACCAAACCGGCAAAAGAATCCGCCGGGCTGGCGGTTACAGCCGAGGAAGTTGAGATTACGCAAACCGGTATCAAGACTCTTTTGCCTGAGACTGAGGCGGAAGAAAAAAAGCCTGAGGCGGAGGAACAGACGGAAAAACCCGAGGCCCCGGCGGAAAAAGTTGCAGAAAAGACGGAAGTTCCTGCGCCTGAAGAAGCCCAGGCTCCGGTAGCTGAGAAAACCGTGATTGCATCGGTTGAGCCTGAGCCTCCTCAGGAAGCCGTGGAAGAAGCCCCGGAACCTCAGCCTGAGGCGCCTGCGCCTGCCGCGCCGCAAGCATTACCGGTTCCTGCGGAAGTTCCGCAGAAGGTTTACAAGGTCTGGCGAATCTACAGTGCAGATATTTTCAGGCTGGCGGAAGACGAGAAACTTGTTCTGGCCGGTATTGACGCGCCGCAGTATTTTCTGAACCGCAAAGCTTATGATGAGGTGCGATTCCGCGGTATCAGCTTCAAGCTCAACAAGTGGGCGGGAAAGCGGGCGCATGAGTTTTCAAAGAAGCTGGCGCAGGGAAAAAACATCCGCATTGAGCTGATTGAAGAAAACGGCGGGCGGGATGACCGGAAGCGCCTGGTGGGTTACGCGTTTCTGGAGGATGGAACTTTCATCAACGCCGAACTGGTCAAGGCCGGCTTTGCGCGCGTGGTCGACAGGCAGGGGCAGGGCAAGTATCAGGAAACTTTCAAGAACCTGCAGGAAGAAGCCAAGCAGGCCAAGCGCGGGCTGTGGGCCATGGGGTATTATCAGAGAATCGCGTGACAAAGTTTTTTTCTGTTTTTCTCGCTTTTTATCTGCTGCTGCCCGCGGCGGCGTTTTCCAAAACAGACAGGCTTCGCGTTTTAACTCCCCAGGGCTGGGCTGTGACAGAGACCTGGACTTCCGATGAACTCAAGGCCCCCATCGCGCGCAGAATGCTGCGCAAGACTTCCGGTGCCAGCTATCATCTGATCCGGCTGAAAACGTCTGAAGAGCCTCATGTTCATCAAGAGCATGATCTTTCTGTTTTTGTTCTCCACGGAAAGTCCCGTGTTCATCTGGCTGGAAAAGTTTATGATGTGCGCCCCGGAGATGTGGTGGAAATCCCCAGAGATACGCCGCACTGGGTTGAGAATAAGGGGCGGAAGGCGTCGCTTGTGTATGCGGTTTTTACGCCCCCTTTTGACGGTAAGGACCAATTCCCGGTTCCTCATGACGCATAAAAGCCTTAAACCTTTTCTCTCTACCCGCGTCTAATGGGTATAAGGGATCAGGGCGAGGGAGAGTGTATGCATCGTAAGATATTGATATTAATAGGGTTATGCTTTCTGGCGCAAGCGGGGATCCTGCTTCCTGGCTTGAGCGCGGAGGAGACTGCCAGTACCCCGGGAGAACACTCTGCCAAAGCCAGCCAGGCTTATGAGCGCTGGAAACAGCTGAAGGAGCAAAACCCCGCAGAATTTGAACGTCTTGCCAAAGAGCGGAAATCCCAGATCAAGGCCCGCTTTCAGGAATATCAGCAGACCAACCCCCGGCAGTTTGAAAACCTCAAAGGCCGGGTCATGGAGCGCCGCGCTCAGCGTCTGCAGAAAATGAGGAACGAAAATCCTGAAAAGTTTCACAAGGTCATGAGTGAGAGGATGGAGCGGTTTCAAAAGTGGAAGGAAAAAAATCCGGAACGCTCCAGGCGTTTTATGGCCGAGCATCCAAAGTTTGAAGAGCGTGTCAGGGGCATGCGGGAACGTTCCGCGCAAAGACGTGAAGGCGGGGCCGGAAAACCTGGCGGCGGGCCGAGGCGTGAAAATTCTGAAGCCCGCGGGCAGTTAACGCCTGAGCAGCGTCGTGAAAGATTGGCGGAGCGCAGGCAGGCAATCAGCGAGCGGCCGGATGTGAACCGCCAGGCCTTGCGCGAACAGGGCGGAAATTTCCGCGCGCCCGGAGAGCAAAATTCTGAAGCAGGGTTTCGCAGGGGCCAGGTACCGCAGCAGGAACGGAATTTCGTGCGTCCGGGGCCCCAGGGCGGTGTGCAGGGGCCTGGATTTCAGGGACGGGCTTTTCAGGGCGGAAACGCGCGTCCGGAGTTCCGCCGCGGGCAGGCGGAGCCTCAGCAGGAGAATTTTCAGAATCGTCCGCAGGGACCTTCGCGGATGAACGGAAAGGGCGGCTCCAATGGGCCCCGCAGAGGCCGCCGCTGACGTAGCGCTCCTGCATCGTGCTGTTGACGTCCTTCACCCAGTAGCC
>CAZIQJ010000064.1:0-10509 GCA_964541285.1 uncultured bacterium
GTCATCGAAGAAGAAAAAGAAGAAGAGAAAGCATCCGCGCCGGAACAGGAAGAAGTTTCTTCCGAAAAAACTCCGTTCGAAAAAGCGCTCGACCTTGTGAATCAGGCAAAAGGCTTCGCGGTTTCCGTGGTTGAAAAAATCACAGGTTCAGACCTCGCGAAACTTGCGGCGCAGGCATGGGAGTACGGTGTCGCTGTGGTGAAGGGCATTACGCTTTTATTCACCAGCCATGAAGAAAACCGTTTGAGCGTGACATCAACTTTCCGCCGCCTGCTGGATCAGGCCGCGGATTTCCTTTTGCACAAACAGCCGGCCGGAGATATTTTACCCAGCCAGACGGATTTGAACGGCGCCGCGGCCCGGGGCGGGGAAGAATATGTTCTCAGCCTTGATTCGAGCGCGGCGGTGCGGGTTCTCCGGTATGACGGTGAAGGCGTGAATGGGGAGACGGGCCTGGAGAATGTTGTCCGCGAAATTTCGCGCTATGAAGACCTTTCAAAAAGTTCGCTCCGTGAAATCGAAGATCTGATTAAAAGCGAAAATACCGAAGACTACCGCCTTCTGGAGTTTTACCGTTCCGATCCGCCTGTTGAGATCGACCCGGACGCTTCCAATCCCGCGGTCACGCCTGTGCCGCTGACCCACACAGGCACTGAGCCGGCGCTGACGCCAAAAGCCAGCACTGTCAATCCCGGCAATGGCGCGCCCGATTACAGCAGTGTGGATTTATCCCAGACTTCCAAGACGGACGGTTCTCTTTTGTTCAAATTGTTCAACCCCAATTCCTGGGGCTGGGCAGAACTGGACTATGACGACCCGTTCACTTCCGGAGCCACCGAATTTTTTAATTTCAGTTCTGTTTTTTCTTCCGGCCTTGCGCTGGAGCTTTCAAGCCCGGACCTGACCCAGGTCATTCTTGAGCTGACGGATGTCAACGGCCTGAAAAGCCGCGTGATTCTTCGCGGCATCACCAGCACCGCCAAGCGCTGGAAAATCCTGGGCAGCCAGCTGCCCGGCATTGATCTGACCAAAATCCGCAAAGCAAGCCTTGGCCTCGAAGGCCGCAGTGTCAACACTCACCTGGATTTCAAGTGGGGGAATTTCAGCTACGCGCCCAAGGTTCAGCCGGACGCTTCAAATCCCGCGATCACACAGGTTCCTCTGAATTCCTCAGGAGAGGCGCCGGAATTGAACGGTGCTGCCACCTCGGTCAATCCCAGCACAGGCGCGCCGGATTTCAGCAGCGTTGAAGTTTCCCAGACTTCTTCATCCGAAGGAACGGCGCTGTTCAAGCTTTTCAACGGGAACTCTTCAGGATGGGCCTTGCTTGATTACGATGACTCTGATACCGCCGGGACCGTGGAATCTATTAGTTTTAATTCTGTTTTTTCTTCAGGCCTGACGCTTGAGCTTTCAAGCCCGGACCTGACGCAGGCAGTCATGGAATTCACCGACGCGGCGGGGCAGAAAGCGCGCGTGCTCCTTCAGGGCATTACAAACTCGGCCAAAAGATGGAAGATCCAGGCAAGTCAGCTGCCCGGCATTGACCTGACCAAAATCCGGAAGATCGGCCTGGGAGTTGAAGGTCAGAGCATCAACACGCACCTGAATTTCAAGTGGGGGAAATTCTATTACGTTCCGGATCTCGCGGCGGATCCCTCGAATCCTCCTGTGACACCTATTTCAGAAAACAGCCTGGGCGACAGGCCCGCGCTCAATGGTTTTGCTTCCGCGGCCACGCCTTCCGGCGGCATTGATTACAGTTCCACGGACGTTGCCGTAAGCTCGACAAGCTCCGCGCTGCTGACGCTGAAACATTTCAATGACAGCTCGTTCGGCGGCGCCTATCTTTCATATGACAACCCGGCCACGACTTCCACGCTTGAGACTGTGAGTTTTACCTCCGCGTTTCCTTCCGGGCTGGTGCTGGGCCTGAGCAGCGCGGACGGTGTGCAGGACGCTTACTTTGCGATCCAGGACAATCTGGGCCGCACCGCGGGCGTGCATCTGACGGGAATCACGAACTCCGAGCAGCGCTATAAAATGGACCTTTCTCTTTTTGAAAATATCGACCTGACCAAAATTGTGAATATTGTGCTGAACGTTGAAGGCCGCTATGTTGACAAACATTTGAATGTTTCCTGGGGGAATTTCTTTTATATCCCGCCGGTTTCAAATGATCCTTCCAACCCCGCAATCACGCCATTGCCCGTGACTTCATCGGGAAACAAACCTGTTTTCAAGGCCAGCGCTTCAACGGTAAACCCCAATACCGGCGGCGTGGATTACAGCCAGACCGTGACCACTCTGAAGTCTGAAAGTTCCGCGGTCATCCGCTTTCGCCAGTTTAACGATAGTTCCTGGGGGCAGAGCGCGGTTCTTTATGATGACCCCGGAACGGGTACGGTTGAATACGTGAATTTGAACGCGGCGTTTCCTTCAGGCATGGCTTTCACGCTGTCTGACAATGGAACCGGGCTTTCCGAAGTATTTCTTGAAGTTATTGACGCGGACGGTAACCGCGACCGTGTGCGTTTGACCGGAATCTCGGCCGCTGCCAAAACCTACAAACTCAGCCCGTCCCTTTTTGATGAAGTGGACCTGACCCGGATTGTTTCCCTGGCATTTCGTGAAGAAGGCCGGTACGTGGACAAAACCCTGACCGTGGACTGGGGACAGTTCGCCTATGCCACTGAAATTTCCGGCACGGCATATCATGAGGGGTCGCTTACGGTGCTCAATGGCCAGCCCGGGCTTTCCGTGCAGACCGGAAACCTGAACGCTTCCCAGGCTGCAGCGGCCGCGGAGCTGGATCAGAAGAGTGATTCCGAATTCAGTTTTGTTTTTGACCGCAGAGCTTCTGAGTCGAGTTTCGCGGGCGTTTCCATTTCAGGCGGGCTTCTGAACCTTCCCCAGGATTTTGTGGTGGCTGTGCGCGGCGCCGAGGGCGGGAAGGTCCGCGTGGTTTTGACAGACGCTTCCGGAAATCAGGCTGTGTTTATCCTGAATCTCCGGCCGGTTTACCAGAATTACACACTTTCACTTTCGGGAGTCCGCGTACCCGCCGGCTTTGACCGCACAAAGATCGCGTCCGTTGCTTTTGAAGAAGACGGCAAGATCGGCGCTCCTCTGGCTGAAGACCTGATCAAGGTCCGGATTCCGGGGCTGGATTATGACGCGCCTGTTTATCCCGCGGCGTATACCTCCGCGAAAGAAATGCTCATCACCAAGGGCCTGACTTATTTCACGACAGGCAAGGGCATTGATCCTGTGACGCATTTTCCTTATGACGGCATTGAGGCCAATGGCATTCCCGCGGCCTCTTCCAAATTTACCCAGCCCACGCTGATCGGATTTTATCTCCAGATCCTGGCGGATGTCGCGTCCGGCACGCTTGATAACGGCATGACTCCTGACCAGGCCATCGCGGAAATGAACACCGTGGTGACCAACCTTTTGTCCGCGCAGAGCAGTTTTGGATGGAACGGGTTGCTGCCCTGGATGAAACTTTCACCCTCCCTCGCGCCCATTACCAACAATATCGCGCTGGGCGATAATGCCAACCTGGCCCAGAGCATCGCGGTCGCGGTGGGAACGCTTCAGACCGCTTCCCTGAACGCTGCGCAGACCCTGGCCGCACAGGCTGTCATGGACAAGGCCGAAAACTTTCTGGACAATCAGCAGCCCGGCTACGAAGCTTTTGTAGACCCGGTTTCCGAATCTTTCTTCCAGGTTTTTGAACGTTCAAGCCCGACCAGCGCGTCCGGCTCCTTTCCGCTTTATTTCATGGACCGCCTGGCCAATGAGTTCCGCGCGCCCGTGGCTTTCATCGTGGCAAGATATCCCACCATTCCGGATTCGGTCTGGGAATCCCTGCAGCGCAAGTACCGCAGCTACACGGACCGCAACGGCCAGCAGATCGAGAACCTGGCCTATTTCGACGGCGGAGCGTTCCAGGCCTTCTGGCCGCTGCTCCGTTTTCAGGAAGATGATTTTATCGGTTTCCGCAAGGCCCTGAATAACGCTTTTGTTTCATTTACGGATTATTCCGCGCAGCAGGGGATTCCGGGTTTTGTTTCCGCCAGCCAGCGCCCCAACGGAACCTCATCGGGTTCCTATGAAGGCCGTACCGGCGTCCGCCAGATTGCTGAAGCCGGACTTACGGACGCGGACCAGTTCATCACGGACGTGGGTTCGACTTATGCCCTGGCTTCCGCGTTTTCACTTGATCCTGAAACGGTCCTGAAGTGGCTGGCTGCCATCCGCGAGCAGCTGCCCGCGCTTGAAAGCAATGAGGGATTTTATGACGCCGCGCGCTCCAACTCGGAAATTGCCAAACGCACACTGGGCATTGACGCGGGCTCCATGATTATTGGCCTGGCCGATTCCGGTCCAAAAGCTTTTGAAGCTTATATGAGAAACGCCGGCATCGAACTGCACTACAACCTTCTTTATGATTCCATGAGCCGTCAGCTGAATATCACGGACCAGACTTCCACACAGGCGGCCGCGCCGCCGGAATTCGCGGACAAATCGCTGGCGGTTTTCAGCCACATCCAGTTTGAAGGCCGTATCAACGGTTTCCAGGGGCCTGTCGCGGGCGGAAGCGGCGTGCATCTCATCAACGGGAATTTGCCGGATGGATACGGCGGGTATTACTGGGTGCTGGATCAGGTTTATCCGGCGCAGGCCAACCAGCTTGTCATCACTTATTCAGCCGTCAACACACCGGGCGCCGTCAAAATTGAACTCAAGGACGCCAATGACCAGCTGGTCATTCCCGCTTTCACGCCTGTGCTTGAAAATACGCTGACCGACAAACAGATTGTCATTACACTTCCCAATAACGGTACGGTCAATACCATTCAGCGCGTGTTTTTGATTGTGGACCAGAACGCCACCGGAGACACCAGCAACGATTTCATTATTCATTCCATCAACTTTGAACACAAGCCGTCTTTCCAGGCGCTTTTGCCGGACCCGTCGCTTGGAGCCGGTGATGTCACGAATCTTCCGGGTTCTCCTTCTGCCGTGTTTTTCAGCTCCACGGGGCAGGGTTCAATTGAAAGCCCCTCCGCAAACGTCAAACGCCTGAACTACAATATTCCGGGCGAAGGTTTTACGGGTTTCTCCATCAATTTCGACCCCGTGAATTCAGGCGCCAGCCAGGACCTTTCGGGTTTTCCGAAAATTGCTTTTGGCCTGAATGCTTCGCACGTGGACAAGGTCAAAATTGAAATCGAGGATGCTTCAGGCAAGCGCGCGATTTTATACGCCACGGGAGTGGATGTGGCGCGCGGCTACTACCAGTTCCTGACAAATTCCCTGGCGGGCAGCGTGGACATGACGCATATCAGGAAGATAAATTTCCTGGTGGATAATCTTCTGATCGGTGAGAATCCGGCTTCAGGAAACTTTGAAGTCGAGATCAAAGGCCTGGCCTAGAACTTCTTCCGCAGTTTTCCTCTTTAGTCGGGATACTTGAATTCCACAGGGATCTGAATGTCCGGGTGCAGGCTTTTATGCACGGGGCAGGTCAGAGCGGCCCTTTCGATGAGCGGCCTTTTATCCGCCGGGATTCCCGCCGGCATCTTGAAGTTCACCGTGATTTTCCCGATCCTTCGCGCGGGTTCCTGCACCATTTCCTTGGTGACTTCCGCTTCCGTGCCTTCCAGCTTGACGCCATGACGACCCGCGAAAATCCCCATGAGGGTCAGCATGCATGCGCCAAGGGCTGAGGAAACAAGGTCAGTGGGGGAAAACGCCTCGCCTTTGCCGTGATTGTCTTTGGGGGCGTCGGTTTCGACCACCGCGCCGGAGGGGCCGTGTTTCAGCCTGCAGCGCAGGCTTCCTTCATAAGAAACGTTCATGTGAACCATAATCACTCCTTTAAGTTGATCGACATTAAGACAGGTGTTGATTCTAGGAAGGGAAGGCGGGCAGGTCAACCGGAAAGGCGTTGGCGGGAGCGCGATGGCCATGCTAAAATGCCCGAGTTATGCTGACCCAGCTGCAAGTCCAGAATTTTGCCCTCGCAGAAAAAGCCCTTCTTGATTTTTCACCGCGCCTGAACGTTTTTACCGGAGAAACCGGCGCCGGAAAATCTATTTTGATTGACGCCATCCGCTTTGTGCTGGGCGAGCGCGTGGACGTCCGGCCCTCGGCCGGGAAACCCTGTTCCGTTGAAGCTGTTTTTGAAATCCGTGACAAGGCCCTGCGCGGGCATGAAGCGCTTGCGCCTTTCTGGAGCGAAGATGATGAAGTCCTGATCCTGCGCAAGGAAACCAATGATGAAGGCCGCTCCAGGATCTGGATCAACGGAAAAACCGCCAACAATTCCTCTTTGAAGCAGATCGGTTCGCTTCTTCTCGATATTCACGGGCAATACGATCATCAGCTTTTACTCGACGCAGGCTCTCACCTGGACCTGGTGGACCGTTTCGCGAAAAGCGAAAAAACGCTGGAAGAATACGCCGCTGTTTACGCCGAGTACAAGGCGCTGACGGACCGCCGGGAGTCCCTGGCGAAACTGTTGGAAGGCCGCGACCGTGAGCTGGATCTTTTAAAATACCAGATTGATGAGATTGAACGTGCGGCCCCGGAAGATGGGGAGGAAGACGAACTCAAGACGGAGCAGGCGCGTTTTTCCAACGCCGAAAAACTTTTTGAAACCTGCGCCCGGATCCTTCAGGTGCTTGAAGGCGAGGAGCGTTCTGTTTCCGATCTTCTGGCGCAGGCTGACCGCGACCTTCATTCCCTGGCCAGGCTGGACAATTCCCAGGAAGAAACCATCAAGGAATTTGAGAATGTGCAGCTGGGTTTTGAGGAAATTTCCCGCAGGCTGCGTGATTACCAGGAAACCCTTTCCTTCGAACCTGACCGCTATCAGGAAATTGAAAAACGCCTGGATTTGCTTGATCTTTTAAAACGCAAGTACGGCGGCTCGGTTTCAGCGGTCCTTGAGTTTCTGGCGGTTTCCAAAAAACGCTATGATGAGCTCATGAACCGGGATTTGTACGAGCGGGAAATCGACCAGAACCTGAAAAAGGTCCTTCCCAAACTTGAAGCTCTGGCTTCCCAGATGACGCAATCGCGCAAAAAAGCCGGACAGCTGCTTAAAAAGACCATTGAGACGGAACTCGGGGACTTGCAGATTCCTTACGCGCGTTTTGAATGCAAGGTTGAGGCCGCGGAATTCGGGCCTTTCGGCCGCGACGCTGTGGAGTTTCTGATCAGCCTGAACGCGGGCGAGGCACTTTTGCCGCTCCGTAAGATCATCTCCGCTGGCGAGGTGTCGCGTGTCATGCTAGCTTTGAAAAAAGCGCTGATCAAGGTGGACCCGGTTTCGACCCTTATTTTTGACGAGATTGATTCGAACATCGGCGGCCGTCTTGGAGAAGTCACCGGGCAGAAGCTTAAGGAAATCGCGCGTGAGCGGCAGGTGCTTTTGATTACGCACCTTCCGCAGATCGCTTCCTTCGCGGACAGGCACATCAAGGTCCTTAAAAAGGTCCGCGACGGAAAAACGGTCACGGATTACCGCGTCATCGAAGGCGATGAGCGCGTCCGCGAGCTGGCCCAGATGATGAGCGGTAAAAAAGAGACCGATATCTCCAAGAAGCATGCCGAGGAAATGCTGACCAAAGCTTCCCGGTAGTTTTTTCTTCCACGCTGTTCCCGCGCCTTACTCAAATGCACAAATCCCGGAATCTTTCTGTAAAGCTCTGGCCTGTTCATGAGCGCCCGCGCGAACGTATTCTTCGCGGGCCGGCGGCCCATCTTTCCAATGCCGAACTTCTCGCCATTCTTCTGGGCAGCGGCCTGAGAGGCAAGGACGCGGTTTCGCTGGCCCGTGAAATCTTTTCCCTCTTTCGGGGCTGGCGCGGTCTTATGGCCGCGGAGCCGGAAGTTTTGCGGGGAATTTCAGGGCTTGGCCCAGCCAAGACGGCCGCGCTTCTGGCAGCCGGAGAAATTTTCAAGCGTTCACTGGGAGAAGCGCTGCCCGAGCGCGATCTTTTCCGTGAACCTGAAGCGGTTCATGATTATCTGCGCGCCTCCATGCGTGACGAAAAGAGGGAAGTTTTCAAGGTCCTGTTTCTGGACAAGGCCAACAGGCTTTTAAAAGACCTGGACCTTTTCAAAGGCACGATTGACCAGGCCGCTGTTTATCCGCGTGAAATCGTGCAGGAGGCTTTGCTCGCTCGCGCCGCGGCCGTGATCCTGGTTCATAACCATCCTTCCGGAAATCTGTCGCCCAGCCGGGAAGACAGGGAATTGACCCATAAAATCATCCAGGCCTGCCTTCTGGTGGGCGTCAAGGTCCTGGACCATGTGATTGTAGGCGGGCAGGGGCATTTCAGCTTTGCCGCCCAGGGGCTTCTCCAGGCCCAATCGAATTTTCCTCTTCCGGCGTAGTCTAAAGTAACAGAAGGCTTGTGCAGGAAAAGCAGGGTCTGCCGATACTTCTTACTGCATCCAAGGAGACATTCATGAAAAAGTTACTGTTCCCGGTTTTGACCTTCCTTTTGATATCAAACTCTTTTGCATGGGCCGAGCCTGTCCGCAATTTCGTTACTGAAATGAATGGAAAAGCCACGCTGGTCCGCGCCGGACAGGAGCAGCCGGTTTCCGTGGGCATGGAAGTCCAGCCCGGCGACAGGGTCAATGTCCAGAGCGGCACCATGGACGTCAGTTTCAACAGCTACTACGGCATGCGCTTTCTTGAAGCCACGCAGTGCATGATTTCCGCAGCGGATTCGGAAAACACCCAGGTCAATCTGATCACCGGAAACATGATCGCCAATCTTAAAAAGAAACTCACGCCCGGCCAGAAATTTGAAGTTGAGACCCCGACCGCGGTGCTCGCGGTGCGCGGCACCCAGTTCTGGGGCCAGGTGCTGGCGCCGGAATCCGGTCCGGCCAAAACAACTTTCGCGGTAAGGGAAGGTGTTCTGAGTATTACGGCCAAGGCTTCTCAGAAAAGCTTCACCGTGGAAGCGGGAAAAGCCATCGAGCTTCCTGAAGGTGAAGGTAATCCCTCGGTCCGCGACGCGACGGAAGGCGAGCTTGACGCCATCAAGCAGGCCGAAGTCATTAAAACAGAACAGTAATTCAGGGAAGGAAACAGGTATGTGGGCTTTTTTTGAAAAGGCCGCCATGGTCGCGGCTGTGATTCTTCCGCTTTTCAACTTTCCTCTTATTATCCGCGTGTTTCAGAGAAGATCTTCTCAGGACATCAGTATCTTCTGGGCCGTGGGCGTGTGGGTGTGTTTTGTCATCATGGCGCCTTCGGGATTTACTTCAAAGGACATGGTCTGGCGGATTTTCAATATCGTGAATTTCATCTGCTTCAGCATGGTTACCGCGACCGTGCTTTACTTCAGGAAAGGCGGGAAAGGGTAGGCTCCGGCTCAGGGGCCTCGATTTCGGATTTCTTCCGGATCAGAACCGCCGTAAGGACCCACAGCGCGGCCGAACCGGCTGTCAGAAACACTCCGGTCTGCACCCGTTTTAAAATCCACAGCAAAGGGCCGATTGCTGTCCCCAGCAAAGCGCTTGTGGAAACCAGCCAGAGCAGCAGGCTTGGCGCCCAGGATTCCCTGTGTTTTCCAAGCGGTTCCCAGTTTCCAGGCGGCCGGACCCTTTTGAAAAATTCTTTCAGTACCTTGAACGGGGGCTGCGGGACCATGAAGGTCGCGGGAACCCAGAAAATCGCGGCGCCCGCGACCATGAATAAAAGTTCCAGCGGCGGATTGGGGCCAATCCCCAGTTTTGAAAGCACCCAGGGCCTGACCAGCAGGACCGGAAGGCTGACCGCCAGGGCCGTGATTTCGCTTGCGGGATTGATTCTCCACCAGAACCACCTCAGAAGATAAACCGGACCGATCGCGGCCGTCAGGTTCAGCACCAGGGAAAAAACCGCACCGATATTATCCGTCATGAACGCGACGCCGGTCGCTCCCGCGGCCAGGGCCAGGGAAGTCAGACGGGCGACCCCGACATAATGCTGCTCGGAAGCATTCCTTTTGACAAAGCGTTTGTAGAAGTCATTTACAAAATAGGAAGAGCCCCAGTTCAGATGCGTGCTCATGGTAGACATGAACGCGGCAAAAAATGAAGCGACCATCAGGCCGCGCAGGCCCGTGGGCAAAAGCATGGAAATCAGTTTGGGATAAGCGGCTTCGTGGTCCGCGAGGTCGGGCAAAAGCACCAGCGATGCCAGCGCGGTCAGGATCCATGGCCAGGCACGCAGGGCGTACTGCGCGATATTGAACCACAGCGTGGCATAAATGGCCTGCTTTTCATTTTTGCAGGACGCGATCCTCTGGACAATGATGCCGCCGCCGTCAGCGTTTTTCCATGCCCACCACTGAATGCAAAGAAGCCCCAGAAACCAGCCGAAAGGCGAAGCCGCGATTTCGTGCAGCGAGCCGCCATGCATGGGCGGGATCACAGCCAGTTTTCCGGTATCCGCGAGTTTGTCGATGATGACGTCAATGCCGCCGCACG
>CAZIQJ010000065.1:0-7288 GCA_964541285.1 uncultured bacterium
GGAGCCCTGGATGCCTGCAAAGGCTTCCCCGGAGGACGAAAGTGTTGCCATGTTTATCCGCAGACGGCTGGGGCAGGAAGCTCTGGTCAAGATTGGCCAGCCCATGATAGGCGGGATTTACAGCGCGGACCCGGAGCGTCTCAGTCTGAAAGCCGCCATGCCCAGGTTTTATGAGATGGAGCGGGACCATGGCAGTCTGGCCCGGGCTCTTGCGGCGCGCAGGAAATCCAGCGCGGAGCATGCGGCCAGCGGACCTCGGTACAGTTTGTTTCTTTCCATGGAAAAAGGCATGGGACAGATGATTTCCGGGCTGGAAGAAAAACTTCAGCACGTGGATATCCGCCGGAACTTCAGGATCCGCAGCCTGAAATATGATGTCTCATGGAAAATAATTTCTGAGAACGGCGAAGCTGTGGACGCGGAAAGTGTCTGTCTGGCCCTGCCTGCGTATGAGTCGGCACGTCTGGTCCGGGAGTTTGCGCCAGAGCTCGCGGAGCTTCTGGAAAGTATTCCGTATGAGTCCGCGGCCACCATCAATCTTGCTTACCGGGATGAAGACCTTCCTGAAATTCCGCGGGGTTTCGGATTTGTCGTTCCGGCAGAACAAAACCGGCGGATCACAGGCTGCACTTTCGCGAACCTGAAATTTCCTGGCCGCGCGCCGGACGCCAGAACGCTTGTCCGCGTATTCATCGGCGGGGCTTTTCATCCCGGTCTTGCCGAGCTTTCCGAAGACGAACTTCTGCAAATCGCCGAGAGCGAGCTGGAGCACATGCTGGGAATCCGCAAGAAAGCTCTTTTCTCCATGGTCCGCCGGCACCCGCGCGCCATGCCGCAGTATCACGTGGGGCATCTGGAGAAAGTTGCTGAGATTTTTGAGGCTGCGGGGAATTTCCCCGGCCTTTACCTGACCGGCAATGCTTACCGGGGCGTGGGAATTCCGGATTGCGTCGCGCAGGCTGAGCAGACTGCGGACCAGATGGTTCGCGACTGGCGGGAAAGAGGCTGACATGCAGACGGAATTTGACCACCTTCTGTTAATCGGGTTCGGAGGGCCGGAAAAGCCTGAGGATGTGAAGCCTTTTTTGCAGGAAGTGACGCGCGGAATTCCTATTCCCGCGGAAAGGCTTGAAGAAGTCCTGCATCATTATGAAGCCATTGGCGGATCGTCGCCGTACAATGAATACACGCGCCGGCTTTTTGTCAAAATCCGGGAATGCCTTTCTGCCCGCGGCATTACGCTTCCTTTTTATTCCGGTATGCGCAACTGGCATCCTTTTATGAAAGACACCATGGCCGGGATTGCTGCGAAGGGATTGCGCAAAGGCCTGGGAATTGTTCTTGCCCCGCACCGCTCAGACGCAAGTTTTGAGAAATACGTTCGCTGCGTGGAAGAAGCCAAAAAGTATTGCGGCGTTGAAATTGAATATGAATATATTCGCGGCTGGCACGACCATCCGGGTTTTACCGGCGCGCAGGCGGATATGATGCGCCGGGCGCTTTTAAATCAGGACATAGCCTCCACGCATGTCATTTTTTGCGCGCATTCCATTCCCGTGGAAATGGCCTCCAGGTCAAAATATGTGGAAGAGTTTCAGTTGTCCTGCTCTCTGGCGGCGCGGGAAGCGGGAATACAGTCCTGGTCCACGGCTTATCAGTCCCGCAGCGGAAGCCCGCGCCAGCCCTGGCTGGAGCCGGATGTCATTTCTCTTTTTGAAGGCGTCAGGCAGAAGGGTTTCAAGTCCGTCCTGCTGGTTCCTATCGGCTTTTTGTGCGATAACGCGGAAGTGCTTTTTGATCTTGATATTGAAGCCCGCCAGGAAGCGGAAAAGACAGGGCTCAGATACCTGCGCGCTTCGACGGTCATGGACCACCCGGCTTTCGCGGAGATGTTCGCTGAACGGGTGCAGGAACACCTGACTTCCTGCAGGTGCTAGACTTATGGATGATGCCGAGCTGGTTTATTCCACGGACCCGGAGCGGAATAAAAAATGCGAGAGATGCAAAAAACTGGTTCCGGAGTGCGTTTGCGCGAAAAGTGAATTTACGGCCGCGGCCCCGTATACCGCTGTTTTAAGGATTGAGAAAAACGGACGGGGCGGAAAAATAGTCACGATTATTGACCGTCTTCCGCGCCAGACAAAGTTTCTGGAGAGCCTTTCGCGCATGCTGAAGCAGAAGTGCGGCGCTGGCGGAACTTTCACGGTGCGTGAAGGTTATGGAGTGGTGGAAATTCAGGGTGACGCGCGGGAGCGCGTCCGGGCCATTTTTCAAAAAGAAGGAATTCCCTGTAAAGGAATGTGACATGGAAGAAGAATGGAAAAAATGCAGCGCCTGCAAAAAAAGCATTCCGTTCAAGACAGTTTACTATGTCTGTTCAGTCAGCACCTGCCGGGGCAAGGCCACTCACTTTGTTTTTTGCGCGGTCGCGTGCTGGAGCTCCCATCTTGGACTTTTTAACCATCGCAGCGCTTTTGCCGAAGAGCTGACATCACCGGAGAAGTAAAATGGCCCAGAATGATCTGATACAGAAGCTTGTCGAGTTCCGCGAAAAAAAGAAAATGTCCCACAAACGCCTGGCCCACATGCTCCAGATTTCGCCCAACACGCTGGGTCAGTGGTTTCAGGGGCACCGCAAACTGCGTGCGGATGAATGCACCCGCCTTGAAAATTTTTTCCTGAAAAATAAATAGATGTACCACATCCTTGTCGCCGGGGCGGGCTATACCGGCTCCCGCATCGCTTCTTTCTTCCGGGAAAAGAAACAGAAGGTCTGGGCTTTGACGCGCTCCGGCTCCAGAAACTCGGAGTTTGAGGAAAAGGGGATCATTCCCGTGACCGCGGACCTGACCCTGCCCGTGACTCTTGAAAAAGTTCCCCCCGCGCATTTTATTGTCTTGTCTCCCGCGCCTGACGGCCACGAGCCGGAGGATTACCGGAGAGTTTATCTCGCCGGCATCCATAATTTTCTGGACTCCCTGAAAGCCAAACCCCGGCCATACCTGATTGTGTATATTTCCAGCACTTCGGTCTGGAAGGAGCGGGAGGGCGCATGGGTGGATGAATCTGTCGAGCCGGACGCTGAGTCTGAAAAGTCCCGCATTCTGGCAGAGGCGGAGCGTCATGTGCTCGGGTGCGGCCTTCCTTCGGTTGTGTTCCGGCTTTCAGGAATTTACGGTCCCGGCCGCAACCGTTTACAGGCTTTTCGTTCCGGGACATGGCCCGGAAGCGCTCCGGCACAGGACGGGTGGATGAACATGATCCGCGTTGAAGACATTGTCCGCGCCATGCCGGTGCTTTTCAAATCCGCGAAGGCCGGCGAAGTTTACACGGGAAGCGACGGCAGCCCCGTGCTTCGCTCCGAGTTCTGCAGCTGGCTGGCGCAAAAAACCGGAAGTTCCCGGGATTTCAAATTTTTTGGACCCGCGGGCGGTAAAAAATGCAGCAGCCAGAAGCTTAAGGACCTGGGGTTTCAGTTTCTTTATCCGGATTTCCGGGCTGGGTATGAGGAATTTCTGAAAAAGGATTGAAGAATATCCGGGATTGCCGATAAGTAAAGGGAAGGTAACAGAAAGGACTGCCTATGATGCCGTCTGAGCGCAGGTTCCTGAAGGTTGCCCGTGCAGCAAAAGGTCTTCGCCAATGGGTCGGGTATCTTGGCTCCCGTCTCAGGGCCCCTCAAAAACAGCCCGCCATCCATCAATACAAGATCGAGGAAATTCTCAAGGCCTTTGCCCGGTCAAAGGCGGTTTTTCGGCTCAGGCCGCGCGCCTGAATATTTGAACCCCAAGGCTCCGCGTCAGCCTATCCCTGTCTTTTTGCGTCCCGTCTTTTAAAAAGTCCCTCATGGATTGGCGGTTTCCGGAAATATGGGGTAGATTTTAAAAGAACCGCAAAAAGGAGTTTTTATGGGAATGAATGAGAATTCGCCTGAAGAAATAGAAGAGAGTTCTGAAAGCAGGCCCGGGGAATCGCCCCGGGACCGTTTCAAAAGGCTGGCAAGTTCAAGGACAAATGAGATCCTGAAGAAGTTAAAGATCCTCGGAAACTGCGCCAACCGGCGCACGTACGAGTATGAAGTCCAGGACGTTTACAAAATCTTCAATGAGATCGAGCGGAAAGTCCGCGACGTCAAAATGAAGTTTCTGGATTCCAAGGAACAGGAATTTAAAGTCTAGAAACTTCCGGGTTAATTGCCCGAAGCGCGTTTCTGGGCTTCATCCGCGGCTTCCAGGGCGCCGAGGGGAGGCGCCGGAGTGTTCCCGCTGTTTTTCATCCGCTCTTCCATTCTTTTCTTGAACTCCGCGATCCTGTCCGCTCCGGGCGCATTTGCGCTGCGGGCTGCGGCGGGATTGGCGCCGGGAGGCGTAAAATCCACAAGCTTGACGCCCTCAGGAAGTTCAAAATCCGAATCTTTGATCTCGGGAGAAAAATTGATGTTCACGATATCGATCGTGGTCTTTCCTTCAGGCGCGTCCACTTCGATTTTCACAGGGAAGGTTTTTTCTTTCCAGACCCATGCTTTAGCCTGACGCTGAATCATGGGTTCGGTGAAAGTGTAGACATCACAATTATATTCCCCGACTTTTTAATCGCCAGACTTCACGGCAGAAACGCTTTTCAGGAAATCTCCGAAACGGGGAATGTCTTTTGAAAGGTTCGGACGGTCCATGGCCGCGGGGATCTGGGTGGCCATGTTCTGCGCCGGAAGATAGCTGAAAAGGCCTTTGGTGTTCCGGAGCATGACGGTTTTAAGGCCGCTGAAATCGGATTCCGCGCGCATGGAGTTTTCGCGGTTCACCACCTTGACGTTGGCGATGACCTGATCTCCAACAGAAACTTTCTGTTCATAGGAAACGGTCATGGCCCATGAAGGGGAAGACACAAGAAAAAGGGGAGATAAAATGATTGCGAGTGACAGCGTTTTGACAAATGACTTCATGAATCCTCCTTGGTGTCGGCCAGCGCGGCCGTATAGCAGATTTCGGCGTTTCCCGGACTTTCTTGATCATAAGACGCCCCGGCCCCTGTGTAAATTCATTCTTTTACAGGCTGTTGCCAGCAGGCGGGTTTTCTGATAACCTAGGCCCTCATCTGGAGGTTGTTTTATGACGATGCCTGGCCCCATGGAAATTATCATCATTCTGCTGGTTGTGCTTCTTCTTTTCGGCGCCAAACGCCTGCCTGAAATCGGCAAGGCCCTCGGCGACGGGATCCGCGAGTTCAAGAAAGCGATCAAAGAAGGCACCGGCGGTTCTTCCGACGACAAGAAATAGCCCTCTCGTATCTCCAATCCTTCACGGCTCCTGAGGCGTAGCTTTATATGAAAGACACGAAAGGCCGCCTATGAAACCAGGTACTTCAGGAACCCGGAGTCTCGCTCTTCTTCTTGCTTTTGCCTTTTTCTGTCCTTTTCCATCCGCATACCCCATGGCGCAAAAAACCGTGAACCGCGCCCCGTCGGCGCCGGACCCGCGGCTTGAAGGTTTTGTCAACGCGCCCGAATTTCCTTCCGGGTTTGAGTGGCTGAACACGGACAAGCCCATAGCCCTTAAAAATCTCCGCGGAAAAATCGTGCTGCTGGATTTTTGGACTTTCTGCTGCATCAACTGCATGCACGTCATCCCTGACCTGAAAAAACTCGAAGCCAAATATCCTGAAGAGCTGGTGGTCATCGGCGTTCACTCCGCGAAATTTGAAAATGAGAAGGACACGGAGTCCATCCGCCAGGCCATCCTTCGCTATGAAATCCATCATCCTGTCATCAATGACCGCGATATGGAGATCTGGAACCAGTACGGAGTGCGCGCGTGGCCGACCCTTGTTCTGATCAATCCGGAGGGGAAGATCATCGGTTCGCAGTCCGGCGAGGATATTTTTGACATGTTCGACAGTCTGATCAGCGCGGCCATTCCTTATTTTGATTCCCGCGGCCGTTTGAAGCGCTCACCCATGAAACTGGCGCTTGAAGAAGCCAGGCAGCCGAACACGCTGCTTTCGTTTCCCGGAAAAATCCACGCGGACGCCAAAGGCCGCCGTCTTTTTATCAGTGATTCCAATCACAACAGGATCCTTGTTTCTGACCCGGATGGAAATATCCAGACTGTCATTGGAAGCGGCCGCTCAGGCCCGAAAGACGGAGATTTTGAAAACGCGGAATTCAACCATCCTCAGGGTGTTTTTCTGGACGGCGACACTCTGTACATCGCGGACACGGAAAACCATTTGATCCGCAAGGCCGACCTCAAGACCCGTGCGGTCACGACTTTACTCGGCACCGGGCAGAAAGCCGTATACAATTCCGGCGGAGGCCGAGGCAGGGACATTCCTTTGAGTTCGCCCTGGGACCTGGTCATGGCAGGCGGCAAGCTTTACATTGCCATGGCAGGGCATCATCAGCTGTGGGTCGCGGACCCCGCGACCGGAGAAGCAAAACCTTACGCTGGCTCGGGCCCTGAAGCGCGCGCCGACGGTCCGCTCAACCGTGCCGCGCTGGCCCAGCCCAGCGGTTTGACCACGGACGGGAAAAAACTTTATTTCGCGGACAGCGAAGTCAGCTCGATCCGCTCCGCGGACCTGGACCCGGCCGGAAACGTCGAGACGCTGATAGGAAAAGATCTTTTTGAATTCGGCGATGTGGACGGTGATTCTGAAAAAGCCCGGCTTCAGCACGCGCTGGGCGTGGTTTATGAGCGCGGCCGTCTGTATGTCGCGGACACCTACAATTCCAAAATCAAAATTATCGATCCCGCGGCAAAGACCAGCGTTTCATTTGCCGGGCAGGGAAGCAAGGGGCTGAAAGACGGCCCGGCGGCTGAAGCGCAGTTTTTTGAACCGGGCGGCCTGGCGGTCCTGGATGAAAAGCTTTATGTCGCGGACACCAACAATCACCAGATCCGCGTCATCGACATTGCCAGAAAAACTGTTTCAACGCTGGAGCTGAAGGGCCTCAAGCAGCTTGCGCGCGCGGGCAAAAAAACTTTCAGAGGCCGTGTCATCCGCATGCCTGAGAAAAAAATCCGCGAAGGAAAGGGCACGGTCTGGCTTTCCTTTGAACTGCCTGAAGGTTTTAAATTCAACAAGGAAGCGCCGCTGCACCTGGAAGTGAAGTCCGAGGGGGAGACCGTGGCGAAACTGTCTTCCGACGTCAATGCCCTGGACAAGGCCGGCCGTTCTTTTCCTTTTGAGATTCCGCTGGTTTCAAAAGCGGGAAAGCATGACCTAGTCATGGATGCTGTCATTTATTATTGCCGGAAAGAATCGGGCATCTGTCTTTTTGAGGAAATCC
>CAZIQJ010000065.1:7298-10314 GCA_964541285.1 uncultured bacterium
TCTCAGGACCTGAAACTTGAGGTCGCTGTCTCTCCCAAAGTTCCGGCTTAAAACCAAAACACCTCCTTGATTGACCCGCGGGCTGCGTGTGGTTATCATGGACGCATGCCTCAATCCTTCATTCCGCCGCAGCCTAAAAAAGTTCCTCATGAAACCCGTGCGCACGGCCATACTATTTCTGATCCTTATTTCTGGATGCGTGAGCGCGATAATCCCGAAGTCATTGAGCACCTGAAGCGGGAGAACGATTACACCTCGCAGGTCATGCGAGGTACGGAAGCACTTCAGGAAAAGCTTTATCACGAGATTCTCGGCCGGATCAAGGAAACCGACCTTTCTGTTCCTGTAAAGTTCGGCGGATATTTTTATTACGGACGGACTGAAAAAGGGAAGCAGTACTCCATCCATTGCCGCAAAAAGGGAAGTCTGGAAGCGGCGGAGGAAATCCTGATCGACGGCAATGAGCTTGCGCAGGGCCACAGCTATTTTCGTATCGGTACGCTGAAAGTCAGCCCGGACCAGAACCTTCTGGCTTATGCTGTGGACACGGACGGTTCTGAAACCTACACGCTGCGCGTCAAGGACCTGGCTTCCGGGAAGCTTTTCCCGGACACGATCACTCAGATGGCCGCAGGTTTTGAATGGGCCGCGGACAACAGGACTTTCTTTTATACGGTGCTGGATGAAGCCAGGCGGCCCTGGCGCCTTTACCGCCACCGGCTGGGGGATGCCGGAACCGGCACGCTGGTCCACGAAGAAAAAGACGAGAGGTACTTTCTCTCTGTTTATAAAACAAAAGACCGCCGCTATCTGATCCTGGATATGAGCAGCAAGGTCAGCTCCGAATGTTTTTTTCTCGACGCCGCGAAGCCGGAAGAAAAATTCACCCTGATTCATGGCCGCGAGCCGGCGCTTGAATATTCGGTCGAGCATCACAGCGGAAAATTTCTGATCGTGACCAATGACGGCGCGGTCAATTTCAAGCTGGCCGAAGCGCCGGTAGAAAATCCGGGCAAGAAAAACTGGAAGGACCGTATTCCGGCGCGGCCTGACGTGAAGCTCGAAGGCCTGGAAGTGTTCCGCGATTACCTCGTGATTTTTGACCGCGAGCAGGGGCTTGAGAAAATCAGGGTAGAACACCTTCCCTCGGGCAAGCGGCACGACATTGAGTTTCCGGAACCTGTCTACAGCGCGTGGGGCGGGGCCAACCGCGAATTTGATTCCGCCAGCCTCCGGTTTGAGTACAGTTCCATGGTCACGCCGCATTCTGTTTATGACTACGACATGGAAACGCGTTCGCGGGAACTCAAAAAGCAGCAGGAAGTCCTGGGCGGCTATGATTCCTCCCGCTATGAATGCTGCCGCGTCTGGGCGGTTTCACATGACGGCGTCAAGGTCCCGGTTTCACTGGTTTACCGTAAAGGCGTGAAAAGAGACGGGAAAAATCCGCTTTTTCTTTACGGTTACGGCGCCTATGGCATCAGCATGGACGCTTCTTTTTCCTCCCCGCGTCTCAGCCTTCTGGACCGGGGTTTTGTTTTCGCCATCGCGCATATCCGCGGCGGAGGAGACCTGGGCCGTCCATGGTATGAGGACGGAAAATTTCTGAAAAAGAAAAACAGTTTTCACGATTTTATCGCGGCCGCGGAGCATCTGCACCGTGAAGGCTGGTCTTTGCCTCAAAAAACCGTGATCTGCGGCGGCAGCGCGGGCGGGCTTCTGATGGGCGCGGTCACGAACATGCGCCCCGACCTTTTTCGCGCGGTCATCGCTATGGTTCCGTTTGTGGACGTGACGCAGACCATGCTGGACGCGTCGCTGCCTCTGACGGTCACGGAATATGATGAATGGGGTGATCCGAACAAAAAGGAATTTTTCGAATGCATTCATTCCTATTCGCCGTATGACAATGTCAGGAAGGCGAAATACCCGCACATTCTGGTGACCGGAGGCCTGAACGACCCCCGGGTTTCCTACTGGGAGCCGGCCAAGTGGACGGCGAAACTGCGTGAAGAAAATCTCGCGCCCACCGATATTCTGCTTAAGATGGAAATGGGTTCCGGCCACGGCGGGCCGTCCGGGCGCTACGACGCGCTGAGGGAAATCGCTTTCGAATACGCTTTTGTCCTCAAGATTATGGGTATCGGGGAATGATATGAGAGAAAAAGAGGGGAAGGAAAGAGTCCGGGATTCTTTCGAAGACAAGCGCAATGTCCTTGTTCTTGGAGGGCTGGCCTGGGTCTATTTTATTTTTCATTTTTCTAAAAATGTGGAAATGGTCCACCTCGTTCCGGTCATGAAACCCTGGGTTTACATGGCGCTGGCCGGCGGCGCGCTGACGGCGCAGGTCTGCGCCTGGTTTTTTTTCGGGCACTTCAGAGGGCAGTGGTATAAAAGCCCGCTGGTTTCTCTTCTTTTTCTGTGTGAATTCGGAATGATTTTCTTCATGCTGGGTTTCATGGCCTGGCCTTTCTACGCGGTCTTCCAGAACAAGCTCACGTAGCCTCCGCCATGCTGAAACTCATCCGGATGTTTCTTATGCTTGCCATTCTGTCCGCGGCCGGAATTTATTTCGGCGGGCAGGCGCTTCTGGATCGGGCACTGGAGCCTGTGGTCGGCACGCGCGTGCGGATCGGCGGCATGAGCCTCGGTTTTTCGCCCGCCGAACTGGAGCTGCGCGACGTTAAAGTCCTGAACCTGAAAAACTTCAAGGAACCTGTCCTGGCTTTTCTTCCCGTGATTTATGTCCGGGTCCGGCCGCTTGATTTTTTGCGGGGCCGCACGCATATCCAGAGTCTTCGCATCCATATTCAGAAAATCAATGTGGAGCATAACGCGGCGGGGCAGGTCAATCTGAACGAACTCAGAAAAATCCTGGCCTTGCGCCAGGCCGCGAAAAAATCCACGCCCAGTTCGTTCTCGCAGCAGGCTTCGCCGCGCCCCGCGTCTTCGCCCTCGCGCCGTCAGCCCGCGCAGAATCTGGTCATTGACCGCGGGGAGTTCAGTCTGGAAAAGG
>CAZIQJ010000066.1:0-10079 GCA_964541285.1 uncultured bacterium
GAATTTAAAAATGACATTCAGCTGATCGAGTCTTCCTATACCAATACCGGTTCCTATACATGGGCGGTCCCTGAACGCACGGGCATTACCATGAAGGTCCGTATTTCAGACGCGGCGCATTCTGAGGCGTATGACGTTTCAGATAATGTTTTCAAGATTATGCCTGGAGTTTTTCTGACCACGCCTAATGGCGGCGAAAAATGGACCGCGAAGCACAAGGAAAAGATTACCTGGAAGACGGCGGGCAAAACCGACTGGATCAGGCTGGAGTACAGGCTGGCCGGAGCTTCCGCTCCCGCACCTGCCGCGCCCGCGGTTTCAGCGGATGCGGCCGTTTCTTCGACCCCGGCTCCTGCGCTCCCGGCCCCGCCTGCCTGGACCTTGATTACGGACCGCGCGCCCAACAGCGGAGAATACGAATGGGAATTGCCCGCCATGAACGGCCGGGAATTTCTGGTCCGCGCTTCTGATGCGCTGGATCCGGACGCGTTTGATATTTCTGAAAACTTTTTTGAGATCAAACCTGAGATCCTGCTGACCCGGCCCGTGGGCGGGGAAATCGCGCTGGTGGGTTCCGAGACCGAACTTCTGTGGGACACGGTCGGAAAGATCAGCCAGGTCAGGATCGAGTATTCCACGGACGGCTTCCAGAAAGATATCCGGCCCATCGCGGACAAGATCCCGAACACCGGAAAATTTCTGTGGAGAGCGCCGGACCACATTACTTCGGATGCGCGCGTCCGCGTGACCAGTGTCGAAGACGCGCTTGTTTCCGCTGTTTCTCCCAGCCCCTTTAAAATTATTCCCGCCTTTGAAGTGCTTGAGCCCGCGGGTATTGAAAAATGGACCGTGGGTACGGAGCAGGTGCTTAAATGGAACTGGCGCGGCACTCTTGAGACGGTGAAGCTTGAATATTCCCTGAACGATTTTGTGTCTTCAACGGACATTGCCTCCGCGGCGCCGAATTCCGGTTCCTACCGCTGGAAAATTCCGGATCTGGCGCATTCGAAACTGAAAATCCGGGTTTCTGACCCCGCGCACCCCGAAGCTTCCGCGGTTTCGCCGTCTTTCGGCATCATTCCCGGGTTTAAGATGCTTTCGCCTGATGGCGGAGAAAAGCTCCGTGCCGGCGAACGCCGGGTCATTGAGTGGGAAACCGCAGGCACCAGTTCCAAGGTGCGTCTTGAATACGGCATTTCCAGCGCAGACACCTATGTATGGAAACCTATTGAAGGGGTGATCCGCAATCAGGGCAGGTTTGAATGGCTGGTTCCGGATGATTTGTCTTCAAAAGCCAAAATCCGCGTGACAGACGCGCTTGAAAGTCTGGCCGCGGACGAAAGTGACGCGCCGTTCAAGATGCTGGGCGTGCTTGATATCCTGGCACCGCGTCCGGACGAACTTCTGCGCGTGGACGACCGCTATCAGATCCGCTGGGAGACGCGCGGCAAGGTGGCGAGCGTCAGGCTGGAATATTCCGCCTCACCCGAAAACGAATCTTCTTTCAAGCCCATGGAAAACTTTTGGGCCAATTCCGGTAAGTATTTCTGGACGGTTCCGGATGCTGCCGCGGAAAAAATATGGATTCGTATTTCTGATGCGTCCGAACCGGACACTTTTGTCATTTCAAGAGAACCCTTCAAGATCCGCGGAGCGCTGGAACTCCAGCTTCCTGAGGGTGCAGGCCCGCTTCAGTGGCCGGTGGGTTCTGTGCAGACGCTGCAGTGGAAAACCACAGGCACGATTCCGCGCGTGAACCTGGAATATTCCACGGACCATAAAACCTGGAAGACGGCGGCTGAAAAAATTTCCAATACCGGCAGTTATGGCTGGACGGTTCCGGATGATACGGCCCAGGGCGTCAAGCTCCGGGTTTCTGATTCCGAGCACCCCATTATTTCCGATGAATCTGAACGCCCCGTGACCATTGCGGCGCAGTTTGCGATCCAGACTCCGGAAGCAGGCGCTTCCTGGGCTGTTGGGTCACGCCAGACTTTGCGCTGGAAAACCACGGGCAAGGTCCAGAAGCTTTATCTGGAGTTCATGACGGATGGAAAAAAATGGCTGCCTCTTGCCGGCCCCATGAGCGACACCGGCTCCGTGGATTGGGAAGTGCCGGACCGTATTTCTTCCGAAGTTAAAATCCGGATTCGTGACGGAGACAACAGCGAGGCTTTCGCGCTTTCCGCTCCGTTCGCCATCACAGGCGCTCTGGAAATAAAAAGTCCGGTGGGTGCGGAAGTCTGGGAAGTGGGTTCCCGGCAGAAAATCCAGTGGGCCACGCAGGGTACCATGCCTAAAGTGCGGCTGGAAGCCTTGCTTGAGTCCGGGGACGGTTCCGTTTCCGCGCCTGTGGTTTTGGCCGAGTCCCTGGACAATAAAGGTTCTTTCGAATGGACGGTGCCGGATACGATCAGCGACGCGCTGAAAATCCGCGTGCTGGATGTCCGTGATCCTGCCGTGTCCGCGGTTTCGCCCAAAACGTTTTCGGTTATCGCCCGGTTTGAAATCACCAGCCCGAAAAAAGAAGATGTCTGGACCGTGGCTTCAGCGCATGAAATCGCCTGGAGCACGAAAGGAACGGTCCCTTCGGTCCAGCTGGAGTATTCGCGTGATGATTTCTACCGTGAAACCAGCCTGATTTCTTCTGACACTCCGAATACCGGCGCCGCGCTCTGGACGGTCCCGGATGCCATTGGCAATAATCTCAAAGTCCGTATTGCGGACACTCGCGACCCCCGCACGGCCGCGGTTTCAGAAGCCTTTGCGGTGCGAGGCGCTCTGGAATTTGAGGCCCCGGCCCCTGGCGTTTTGTGGAAAGTCGGTTCTTTGCAGAGGATCGAATGGCGCACTACCGGCACGATTCCTTCCATACGCCTGGAATATTCGCGGGACGATTTCCACCGTGACATTCAGGTCATTGAAAATGTCAGAGAAAATACGGGCAGCGTGGAATGGAAAGTCCCGGACGCGATTTCAAGCACCCTCAAGCTTCGCATCATGAATGAAAGCGATGCCTCGGTGCAGGCAGTTTCTCCGCTGATCAAGGTCGCGGGCATTCTGGCCCTGAAGTCTCCGGCGGGCGGCGAAAAGTTTCCCGTGCTTTCCAGCCAGAAAATTTCCTGGGCCACCACGGGCTCTATCCCCAATGTCCGTATCGAGTATTCCAAGGATGATTTCAACAAGGACCTTCATATTATTACCGGGGAAGTCCGCAATGAAGGCTCGTTTGACTGGATTGTTCCTGATGATGTTACCGACAGCATGAAAATCCGTATTATGGATCCGCGTGATTTCAGCGTGTCGTCAGTCAGCCCTGAGCCGGTTTCCGTGCGCGGCACTTTGGCCATGACCACGCAGACCCAGGGCCAGCGCTGGGCCGTGGGTTCCGAACAGGAACTGACCTGGGAGACCGTGGGAACTATTCCTTTTGTGCGCGTGGAGTATTCAAAAGATGACTTCCAGAAAGATGTTCACCTTGTAGCTGAGAATGTTCCCAACCGCGGCAAGGTTTACTGGACCGTACCTGACGATATTTCTAATAATATCCGCCTGCGGGTTTTGGACCCTGAACACGCGGATGTGTTCGCGCTTTCTACCGACCCCGCGGCCGTGACCGGCCGTTTTGCCTGGACCGCGCCTTCCGGCGGCCAGACTTTGCTGGTGGGTGATACTTCCGTCATCAAATGGAGCACCCAGGGCACCATTCCTGCCGTGCGTCTTGAGTACGCGTCAGCCGGCTCTGAAAGCGGCAGCTGGAACCTGATTACAGGCGCGCTTGAAAATAAAGGCGAGTTTTCATGGGTAGTTCCTGATTTTATCACCGGCAGTTCCGTGCTCCGGGTCTCTGACCTGCGCGACGCGCTGACCACGGAAACCTCTCCGGCTTTTTCGATCATGGGACAGCTTTCCGTTATGGTCCCGGGCGGCGGCGAGCGCTGGATTGTGGGAAGTTCGCATGACCTGGTCTGGAGCACTTCCGGCAGCATCAGCATGGTCTGGGTGGAATATTCCCGCGATAATTTCAAAAAAGATATCCAGTCTGTTTCCGCGCAGGCGCTTCCCAATAACGGCCGCGTGCAGTGGACTGTGCCGGACGCTATTTCAGGTTCCATGCAGATCCGTGTGCGGGACGCTGAGCACGCCAATGTCATGGCCCAGTCCCGTCTTTTCACGGTCATGGGTGATCTGAAATTTATCAGCCCCGCGGGCGCCGCTGTCTGGCAGACCGGAACGCCCCAGAAAATTCAGTGGCAGACGCTTGGCTCCATTCCGCGCGTACGCCTGGAGTATATTGAAGCGGACGGCAAAGCGGGTGAAGAGCACGGCGCCATGATCGCGCCGGAACTTGAAAACTCCGGAAGTTTTATCTGGAATATTCCCGCTGAAGCGCCGGCCAGGCTGAAACTCCGGCTTACGAATGTGGAAGATGCCACGGTTTTTGAAGAAACGCAGGAGCCTGTTCAGGTCCTGGGCTTGATGGAGTTTGTCTCTCCTGTCATGAAGCAGTCCTGGGAAGTGGGCAGCACCCAGGAGATTGTGTGGAAGACGCGCGGTTTTGTTTCCAACGTGAAGCTGGAATATTCCCGCGATGGCTTTCAAAAAGATATTCAGACCATGTACCCGCTTCTTCCTAATACGGGGTCCGTGAAGTGGGAAGTTCCGGACATTATTTCTCCTGAAGTCCGGCTGCGCGTCACGGACGCGGACCATCCCAAGGTTTTTACCGTAACTCCGGCCCCGGTTCTGGTGCGCGGGGGTCTGAAAATAACGGCGCCCGTTTCCTCAAGCGAAATTCAGGCCGGAGAAAAGCTGGAAATCAACTGGATGAGCATGGGAACCCTTCCTTTTGTGCGTCTGGAGTATTCGCGTGACGGATTCACTTCATCTCCCGAGATCATTGCTGAGAAAATCCGCAATACCGGCCAGTATTTCTGGGAAGTTCCCGCGCTTGCCGGGCAGAAGCTTGCGGTCCGGGTTGTGGACACGGAAAACCCCGAGGTTTTTTCAGTTGCCGGCCAGCTTGGCGTGCATGGCCGCCTTGAGCTTGTTTCGCCCCGCGGCGGTGAAATCTGGAAGGCTGGAGAAAATGTGCAGATTCTCTGGAACACCCTTGGCGGTATTCCCGCGGTGAATCTGGATTATTCTTCCGATGAATTCGCGGTGCCAAACGCCATTGCCTCCCGCGCGGCCAATCAGGGCGCGTACACCTGGCGGGTTCCTTCCAATATTACGCAGCCGGTCAAGATCCGTGTCGCGGACCCGGATGATTCCCAGGTCTATGCCGTGACTCCGATTCCCGTCAAGATTCAGGGGGTCTTCACCCTTCTTTCTCCGCAGGGCGGGGAGTTCTGGACCACGGGCTCAGAGCAGACCCTTCTGTGGCAGACCGAAGGCACCATTCCTTTTGTTTCCGTGGAATATTCCACGGACAATTTCAATACTGCGGTTCCTGTCCTGCTTGGCGTGGCCAATGAGGGCCGTTTGGGCTGGACCGTTCCTGATCTTATGAGTGACAGCCTCCGCTTCCGGGTACTGGACGCGCGCGACCAGTCGGTGGCCGCGGTTTCCAACCCTGTACGCGTGGGCGGCAGGCTTCAGCTGACTAATCCTGCGGGCGGGGAAATCCTGCGCGTGGGCCAGGACGCGGAAATCCGCTGGAAGACCACAGGTACGGTGCCGCGTATCAAGATTGAACTTTCCGGAGACGGTTTTAAAAATGATGTCCGCACGCTTTCACAGGCAGCGCCCAACACCGGTGTTTTTGAATGGAAAGTTCCGGACTCCATCCAGTCCGGTCTTCAGGTCCGTATCTCGGACGTCAACCATTCCGACATTTACGATGTTTCCCGCGGTGTTTTCAAAATTGCCGGCGCGCTGAAAATCACTTCACCTTCGGCGGGCGATACCTGGCCGGTCTCCAGCCGCAAGTCGCTTGAATGGCAGACGACCGGAACCATTCCCTTTGTGCGCGTGGAATATTCCAAAGACGCGTTCAGGACCGCGATTCCGGTCGACCTTCACCTGAAGAATACAGGCAAACTCGAATGGATGGTCCCTGATTTCTCCGGCGCTGACCTCCAGTTCCGGGTTTCAGACGCCGCGGATGCCGCGGTTTTTGACACCACCGGCTTCAGCATACCGGTGCGCGGCGGACTTGCCCTGACTGCTCCCATGGGCGAAGAAGTCTGGCCCGCTCACAGCCAGCAGGCCATTACCTGGACGACTATCGGGACGATTCCCAATGTCAGCCTGCAGTATACGTCTGAAGCTTCACGCGAACCTGTGCGTATCGCGGACAGCATTGCCAACAGCGGCAGCTTTGTCTGGAATGTTCCGGACCGCAGCCTGCGCATCGTCAAAGTGCGTGTTTCCGACAGCCGCTTTCCTTCAATTTATACCGAGTCCGGGCCTTTTGAAATCCAGGGCGGCCTTGAACTGACTTCGCCGCAGGGCGGGGAAGTCTGGATTGCGGGCACGGAACATCCCATTACCTGGAACACCACAGGTACGGTTGAAAAAGTCCGGCTGGATTACTCGATTGATAATTTCACCACGATTGTTCCTGTTGCCATGGCAGTGCCCAATGAAGGCAAGTTCATGTGGCGTGTCTCAGACGCGGTTTCCCGCAGTGTCAGGATCCGCGTCAGCGATGCGTCCGGAAACGGGGTCATGGCTGAAAGCCGCGGGGCTTTTGAGGTGCGCGGCGCTCTTGCGCTTTTGAATCCGGCGGGCGGGGAAGATTGGGCCGTCGGCAGCCGGCACGCCATTTCCTGGGAAACAACGGGTACGATACCTCAGGTGCGCCTGGATTATTCGACCGATGATTTCCGCAGTGATGTACAGATGATCGCGCCGGTCATCACTAACCGCGGCCTGTATGAATGGGAAATTCCTTCCATGGCCGCTCAGCAGTTCAAGGTCCGGGTGTCGGACGTGAACAACCAGGACATTTTTGATATTTCCGGAAATCCGGTTCGTGTGGCCGGCGGTCTTGAACTGACCGCGCCTGTGACGGGCGAAACTTTCCGCGTGGGCGAGAAGACCGAAATCCGCTGGCGCGGTACTCCGAACATTGCCAACGTCAAGCTGGAGTATTCTTCTGATGATTTCAAGACCACCAGGCTGATCAGCAATTACGTGCCGAACACCGGGAGCTTTGAGTGGAATATTCCGGACGAGATTTCCGAGAACCTTAAAATCCGGGTTTCTGACGCGGCCAATGCCGTGGTTTCCGCTTATTCACCCGTACCTTTCCGTATTCTGGGAGCTTTCAATTTCCGCTCGCCCAAGGGCGATGAAGTCTGGACTGTGGGGTCGCGCCAGACGCTTGCCTGGGAAACCCTCGGAAGTATTTCCCGCGTACGGCTGGAATACTCGGGTGATGAATTCCGGACTTCGGTTCCGATTGCTGCAAGTATTGATAACCAGGGCCGCTACGAATGGAGCGTGCCTGAAGTCACACAGCCGGAAATCCAGTTCAGGATTTCAGATGCTTCCACATCATCGGTTTACGCCATCAGCCCCGGTAAAATTCACGTGGCCGGAAAACTGGAATTTGTCACGCCTGTGGGCGGAGAGCGCTGGATCGTGGGCGAGGAGCGCGTGATCCGCTGGCGCACGCTCGGGTTTATGTCCAAGGTTGATCTGGAGTATTCCAAAGACGGATTTTTTAAAGACGTTCATCTGATTGTTTCCGCCGCTCCCAATGTAGGCAGCTATTCCTGGAAAATCCCGCATGATCTGGGCAAGGAAATCCGCATACGCATCCGCAATTCGGAAGATGCCAGGATTTTCACTGTGACTGAAGTGCCGTTCCAGATTGATTACAACCGCATCACCTGGACGGTGCGCGATTCGGACACCAACGAACATCTGCTGGGCCTTACCTTGACCGACAGCGCGGGCAAGACGCAGTCCAGCCTGAGTTCGCCCATGGTGCTGGAATATCCCTATGGTATTTACACGGCGGTCTGGTCCAAGCCCGGATACCAGCCTTTCAAGAGTACCTGGCTGGCGGACAAGGACATGAATTTTACAGTTACTTTGCAGAAAGAGCGTGAAGTCCGGAGCCTGGAAGCTGTCCGGTTTAATTTTCAGTATGACCGCGGCCGGGATCTTATGAACATTCAGAGCTGGTATGAAAAAGACGGCGCAGCGGTTCCTGCCGTGGTGCAGTCGGAAGTCCGTATTTACAAGGGAACGCAGCTGATCAAGACCCTGGTTTCTTCAACGCCTGATACCGAGGGCTACTTCCATATGGTCTGGGACACTCGCTCCACACAGGGAGACGCCCGTTATGTGGCCTCCGCTTCCATCACCATGGCCGATGGTCACAGTTTTACCAGCCCTGTTTCCTACCAGCTGGATATCCCGGTCAAGGAAGTCCGTGAGCCTGTTGTCCGCCAGAGTGTTTCTTCAATTTATCTGAAACCTGTTGGAATTCCGGCCGTGCCGCCTCCGTCAGCGGAAACTCTCGCTGCTCCTGTTGCGATGCCCTCCGCTGAAGTGGAGCCGACACAGCCTGCTGTCAAGCCCGCGCCCGCAGTTTCCGGTGAGGTTCTGAAAACAGAAGCACCCTCAGCCTCCGAAGTCAGGACCAGGGAGCCGCAGCTGATTTCTCCGTCTTCCGCGGTTATGGGCGAAACGGTTTCGATCACTTATATGACAGGGGAGAACGCGCGCCCCGTCCTGGATTTGTATGACGCCAACCGCCGCCTTGCCTTGCGTGCGCAAGCGCTTCGTTCAGAAGGTCAGGGAAAATTTGTTTACCTCATGCCGGTCAAGGGCGTGGCTTTCATTCCCGGGAAAACAGTCACGGTCAGCGTGGTGGATCTTGCGACCGGCCGTTTTTCCTCCTCTCAGATGATGATCCAGACTTCGGCCGCGGCCGCGGGCCTGGATCAGACCGCCGGAGCCGCTTCCGCTCAAAATGCGCTGCTGCGTCTGGATGAAGTGCAGGCCGACATCCGCGTTCTTCAAAAGGACTGGAGCCAGATGGAAGAGCTTCTTCCCAGGCTTGAGAACCGCCTGGGTTCGGTTGCTGAAATCCTGTTGACCGGGAAGCTTCCGGAAACGGTCATGGAAAAACTGAATGAAGTTTCAGGCCTCCTGGCCCAGCTTCTTGAAAGCAAAGGCTATGCAGCCCGGTTTTTGACGGAACAGCCTTTGAGTCCCGAAGCCACCACCGAAGATGTTCTCAGGACCCTGGACCATTACCGCGATGCCCTGGAAATGGTTCGGAAGGTCTACTACTATAGCAATTACTCGAAGTAATCTCCGTAAGTCCTTTCCTTGTAAGTAGTTATAAAAGATTAAGAAGATGCTAAGTTGGTCGATATTACTAGCTAGGGCACTTAGTTATGATCCAATGCTATAAATTGCTATTAATTGAGAGTTGACTCCGAACATATGCGGGGGTATGCTTTTACAGCTCTCATGAATACGCATCAAATGAATTTAAATAACAATCAAATGAAACCCCGGGACTAACGTCTAAATCCTATGAACAAAAAACTGAGCCTTCTGATCCTCGGGATCTTTTTCTCAAACGCAGTTCTGACTGCCGGATGGGCGGAGCAGGCCGCTGAGAACTGGCTTTCATTCAAGGGTTCTGCAAGCCGTATCGGCGTTGCGGACGGCATGGACCTGAAACTTCCTCTGACTGTTTCCTGGACGCACAAGATTGAAGGCAAGACCAATGGCTTTGTGGATTGGGGGCCGGTCGCGGCCAACGGTATGGTCTACACTTCTGACGGACTGAATCATGTGCTGGCTCTTGAAGCCGCCACAGGCAAAGTGGTCTGGACCAAGGAAGTGATTTCCAATGTTTTCAGTGTTTCTTTTTCCGAGGATGCCTCGATTCTTTTTGTGACAACCGCCATTACCACCAAAGCCTCACCTACTCTTTTCGCGCTTAATCCGGCAACCGGAGAGAAACTCTGGGACAATATGGTTAACGGCCAGGATGCGGTCGGCGGCATGGAAAGCGCCCCTGTGGTTCATAACGGAAAAGTTTACGCGGCTTACCTGCAATATGAAGGGAAGGGCGGCGTTGTGGCCTATGAAGGCGCCACCGG
>CAZIQJ010000067.1:0-9970 GCA_964541285.1 uncultured bacterium
AGTGCGCCTGCGGACACGTTATGGAAACCCGCAGCACGCTGAAAGGCCGCGTGCAGGTTGACCTGTGCTCCAGCTGCCACCCGTTTTTCACCGGTAAGCAGAAGTTCGTGGACACCACGGGCCGTATTGACCGCTTCGAAAAGAAGTTCGGCGCTCAGCTTTCCGCGAAGAAAAACAAATAACCCGCTCTATTTTTAAGGGCAGGGAATGAAATTTACTTCGAAGCTCGAAAAAATCGGGCAGCGTATTTCCGAGGCCGAAGAAGAGCTTTCGCAGCCGGAAACCGCCAGGGACCAGAACCGTTATCAGAAACTGATGCGTGAGCTGGCGGATCTTCGTCCCGTTTACGAGGTTTACGGGACTTACAAGAAGGCGGAAAAAGAAGCTTCCGACCTTCATCATGCGCTGGAAGACAAGTCTCTGGACGCTGAAATGCGGCGGCTTTACGAAGAAGAGCTTGAGACGCTTGAGAAGCGCAAAAAAGAACTGGCCTATGAAATTGAAGGCCTGCTTCTGAAAGAAAGCGATCCGGACCGCAACAGAAACTGTATTGTGGAAATCCGGGCGGGCACGGGCGGGGAAGAAGCCGCGCTTTTTGGCGCCAATCTTTTCCGCATGTACTCGCGCTACGCGGCCGACAAAAAGCTCGCGGTTGAAGTCATGGACTCCAGCCCCACGGGCAAGGGCGGGCTGAAAGAAATTATTTTCAGCATCAGCGGCGCGGGCAGCTACTCGTTCTTTAAATTTGAAAGCGGCATTCACCGGGTCCAGCGTGTTCCGGAAACCGAGGCCAGCGGAAGGATTCATACTTCCGCCGTGACCGTGGCCGTGCTTCCGGAAGCCGAAGAAACGGAAATTGATATCAATCCCGCGGATTTGCGCATTGATGTTTACCGCGCTTCAGGCGCGGGCGGACAGCATGTCAACAAGACAGAGTCCGCGGTGCGTATAACGCATATGCCAAGCGGTGTGGTGGTCAGCTGCCAGGACGAAAGGTCCCAGCACAAAAACAAGGCCAAGGCCATGAGGGTGCTTCGCGCGCGGCTGTATGACGCGGCCCAGCAGAAACACCATAATGAGATGGCCAAACAACGCAAGGAACAGGTGGGTTCAGGCGACCGGTCGGGTAAAATCAGGACGTATAACTTTCCAGATCAAAGGGTTACGGACCATCGAATCGGTTTGACTTTGCACTCCCTGGATGATATTTTAGACGGCCATTTGGACGAAATGGTCCAGGCTCTTGAGAAGGACGAAAGAGAGCGCAAGCTGAATAATGTCCTCTAAGTCCAGAGATTCCAGGGGTTTAGGATCTCCGGCGGACACAGTTGGCGAATGGCTGGCATGGGGCCGGAAGAGGCTCCGGCACCTGGGCCGGACGGAAGCAGTTTCCAGCGCGGAATATGCCCTCGGGTACGTCACCGGTTTTGAGCGGTACCGTCTTTATCTAGACCGTCATAAAAAATTAGCTCCGGAACAAGGCAGGCTTTTCCGGAAGATTATCCAGAAGCGCTCTCAAAGAGTGCCGCTGGCCTATCTTCTGAAGACCCAGCCTTTCTGGAAAGAAGAGCTGAAAGTCGGGCCCGGATGTCTGATCCCGAGGCCTGAAACTGAAATCCTGATTGAGCGTTTCATCGCCAATCCTGATTTTAAAAAAGACGGTTCTTTTACATTTTTGGATTTATGCGCCGGGTCCGGCGCTGTCGGCATCGCGGTTTTGCGGGAATTTCCGAAAGCTTTCGGTTTTTTTGCCGATGTTTCAAAGCGCGCGCTTGGTTTTCTTAAGGCGAATGTGCGGCGTTACGGGCTTGAAAAGCGCTGCAGGATCGTAAAGTCAGATTTGTTCGGCTCTCTCAAGAGAGGACAGTTTGACGCCATTCTCTGCAATCCTCCCTATGTGGCGGACCGGGACTGGAAGAAGCTTGAGCCGGAACTTTTTTTTGAGCCGGACATTGCGTTGAAGGGCGGGCCTGACGGCCTTGATTTTTACCGGAAAATTATTGAAGGCGCCCCGGACTATTTGAAAAACACAAAGTGGCTGATGTTTGAAGCCGGAAAAGGCCAGGCGGCCAGAATCACCAGGCTGCTCGCGGTCCGCGGTTTTCAGGACATCAGCGTGACTAAAGACCATGCGGGAATCGCAAGAGTGATTGCGGCCCGGTTCAAAGGTTGATACGTGGATAAAATCGTTATTACAGGCGGACGGAAACTGAAGGGCGAAGTCGAAATTTCCGGAGCCAAGAATTCAGCGCTGCCCATTATGGCGGCCGCGCTTTTGTCAGAAGAAGAAACGATCCTTGATAACGTCCCGGACTTAAGGGACATCCAGACCATGCTGAAGCTTTTGCGCGCTCTTGGCGCCAAGGCGCAGTTTGACAAAAACCGCGTAACGATCAGGCCGGGAAAAAACCTGAATCCGGTGGCGCCGTACAAGCTGGTCAGCACCATGCGCGCTTCTATCTGTGTGCTGGGTCCGCTGCTTGCGCGTGAAGGCCGCGCGGACGTTTCCATTCCGGGCGGATGCGTCATTGGCTCGCGCCCGATTGACCTTCATATGAAGGGTCTTGAGGCGCTTGGCTCCAAGATGGAAGTCAAACACGGTTACGTTTATGCCAAGGCGCCCAGAAAACTCAGGGGCGCGGACATTTATCTCGGCGGCGCGTTCGGTTCTTCCGTGCTTGCTACCGGAAACGTCATGATGGCAGCGACACTGGCCTCGGGCGTAACGCAGATTGAAAACGCGGCGTGCGAACCTGAGGTCGTGGACCTTGCGCACTTTCTGAAAAAGATGGGCGCGCGCATCACAGGCGAAGGCTCGCCGATCGTGACCATTGAAGGCGTCAAAAAGCTTCACGGCACGCGCTACTCCGTGATTCCGGACCGCATTGAAACCGGAACTTATATGTTTGCCGCAGCCATGACGGGCGGGGATGTTTTGATCAAGAAAACCGAACCCAGCCATCAGAACGCTGTGATCGACAAGCTCCGCCAGTGCGGAGTGAAAATTGAAAAAGGAAAGAACACCCTTCGCGTCCGCCGCAGCGGAAAGCTGAAAGCGGTGGATGTGACGACGCTGCCTTACCCCGCGTTTCCGACGGACCTGCAGGCGCAGATGATGGCGCTTATGGCCGTGACTCCGGGCATCAGCGTGATCACGGAAAAGATTTACCCGGACCGGTTCATGCACGTTTCTGAGCTGAACCGCATGGGTTCAAAGATTTTTCTCGAAGGGCCCAGCGCCATTATTCATGGCGTGAAAAACCTTTCGGGAGCCCCGGTCATGGCCTCGGATCTCCGGGCCAGCGCCGCGCTTGTCATCGCGGGCCTTGTGGCCGAGGGCGCGACGGAAGTCCACCGCGTGTACCATCTGGACCGCGGGTATGAAAACCTGGAAAAAAAGTTTTCCGCCCTGGGGGCTTCAATCCGCAGGGAAAGAGAATAAATAAGAAAGAAGGAGGGTAAAACCTTGGCAGTTCGCATTCGTTTAAAGCGTTTTGGAACCAAGAACCGCGCGCAGTGGCGTATTGTCGTCAGCGACGCAAAGATGCCGCGCGACGGCCGCTTCATCGAGGAAATCGGTTCTTATGATCCTCTTCCCGCCAAAGAAAAGTTCGAGTTCAAGAAAGAACGGCTCGAATACTGGCTTAAGCAGGGAGCGCAGGTCAGCGATTCCGTGAAGAGTCTTTTGAAACGTACCAAAAGACAGGCAAAATAATCCCGTTTTACAGGAAGCCTCATGGCTTTTGAAATCGACATCCTGACGATTTTTCCCGCGTTCTTCAAAGGGCCGCTGGGGGAATCATTGATCAAAAAGGCCGGCGAAAAAAAGCTGGTTCAGATCCGGGTGCACGATTTAAGGGATTACACGCACGACAAGCACAAGACCGCGGATGACAAGCCGTTTGGCGGCGGGCCGGGCATGGTGATGAAGCCTGAGCCGATTTTCGAGTGTGTCGAGAAAATCTGCGCCGCGAAAAAGGAGAAACCGTGGGTTATTCTGCTTGATGCCCGCGGCGAGAGGCTGACGCAGAAGTCAGCGGGATTACTCGCCGAGAAAAAACATATTGTCCTGATTTGCGGACATTATGAAGGCATTGACCATCGGGTGCATGAACACCTGGCTGACCAGATTCTGTCAGTCGGTGACTTCGTGACCATGGGCGGCGAGGCGCCGTCTCTTTGTGTGGTGGAATCAGTCATCCGGCTGATTCCGGGTGTGATCGGCAACCAGGACTCGCTCAAGGAAGAAAGTTTTCTTGACGGTCTTGAGTACCCGCAGTATACCAGGCCGCAGGATTACCGTGGCTGGAAGGTGCCGGACATTCTGGTTTCCGGGCACCATGAGCAGGTCAAAAAATGGCGGCATAAAATGTCGCAGGAAATGACGCGTAAAAAACGTCCTGATTTAAAATCCTAGAATATATAGAAGGAGCAGCAACGTGAAAGCAAACGAAGTGTTGTCAAAAATCGGAAAAGAAGCAGAGCGCAAGGATGTGCCGGAATTTCGTGTCGGCGACACCCTTAAAATCCATGTCCGCGTTAAGGAAGGCGACAAGACCCGTACCCAGCTGTTTGAGGGCGTATGCATCCGCCGCCGCGGCACCGGGATTTCCGCCAGCTTTACGGTGGTCAAGGAAACGCACGGGGACATCGTTGAAAAGATTTTCCCTGTGAATTCCCCCACGATTGAAAAAATCGTGGTCGGCCGTAAGGGCAAGGTCAAGCGCGCGAAGCTTTATCACCTCCGCAAGAAATAATCCGCGAGGTCCTTTTGAGCCCGGCTGTTCTTCCGCGGCTTCTGGAATTTGACGCGCAGTCAAGGCCGCGCGACCCCCTGTGTTTGATGGCGGGGGTCGACGAGGCTGGCCGCGGCCCTTTGGCCGGGCCTGTGGTGGCTGCGGCTGTCATTCTCCGGGGCATGGGCGATTTAAAGGGCCTGAACGACTCCAAGAAAGTCACGCCTGAACGCCGGGAAATTCTCTTTCTCGAGATTCTGAAATATTCGCTGACCGGCATCGGCGTGGTTGACGAACCCACCATAGATAAAATCAATATTTACCAGGCTTCCCGCCTGGCCATGAAGCGCGCAGTCCTGGCGCTTCCGCGCACTCCCGACCTGATTCTGGTTGATGGAAACGCGCGCATGGACGTTCCTGTGCTTCAAAAAACCGTGGTGGGTGGCGACGCCAAGTCCGCCTCGATTGCCGCGGCCTCAATCATCGCCAAGGTTTTCCGTGACCGCTGGATGACACACCTCGACGAACTTTACCCGCAATACGCTTTCAAGGCCCACAAGGGCTACGGCACTCCTTTTCACCTGGAACGCATCCGTGAGCATGGGCCGTGTCCCGCGCACCGCAGGAGTTTTTCTCCGTGCCGGCCCGCGGAAGAATCCGGAGAAACCCGCTTTTGAAGTTCCGGCCCGCGCGCAGAAAATTTCAGCTGACGCTTGGCCAGCGGGGCGAGACCCTTGGATGGAAATTCCTTCGTGACCAGGGCTATGAGATTCTGGAAAAAAATTACCGCTGCCCTCACGGCGAAATCGATGTCATTGCCCGCAAAAACCGGAAAATCATTTTTATCGAGATCAAAACCCGCAGCGGCACAGGCTTTGGCCTTCCTGAAGAGGCGGTGGACATCCGCAAGCAGAGAAAAATGACCCGGCTGGCCCAGCAGTATTTGAAAGAAAAGCTTGTGAAGGAAGCTTCCGCGGGTTTTGAGGTCCTTTCTATTTTATGGGACGGAATTTCAGAGCCCGAATTCCGGCTGATTGAAGAGGCTTTTGATGCGGCGGGTTCTGGCGGGGAGGAAGTATGAAAAATGGTGTTGCGTGTAAGTCAAAAAACCATAATAATTAAACAACTTAAGAAAATTTTTTGTTCGCCGTAAATCATACTTAAGCCCCTATGAATAAACCGGTTTCGTTTAAAAAAATTCTGTTTTTCGGTCTGACTGCGGCGGCCATTGCTGCGGCGGCCTCCGCTTCTTCCCATGCCGCGGAAGTCAGCTACGACCGCTATGCTTCTCTCTATGCTCCGGGCGCCCAAAAGGCGGCCAATGCCAGCAGGCTGGCTGATGATTTCCTGACCTATCCTTTTGAGCTCGTGCGCTGGCCCCTGGACAAGATCCTGGTATTTGCTGAAGAGAAAAGGATTGTGACCAAGGCGGAATGGCTTTATGACACCTCTGTGGAGCATGGTTTCACGCCTTATCTGGGCTGGATCCGTTATGGAGGCGAGCTGGATGTGCTTCGCGCCGCGCGCCAGAAAGTCAATTTTCCCGATACGACCCTGAAAGGCTGGGTAGACAAGCATGAAGACCGGTTTTTTGCGGGCGGCAAAACCGGCGTCGAGCGTATCATGGATTCTCCGGTCCGCGCTTTCGGCCTGATCGAATACGAACACCGCGATGAAGAGCATTTTTACGGCATTGGCCCGGACACCAGCAAGGGCGAGGGGACTTCCTACAAAATGGAGCAGACCCTGCTTGAAGGCAGCCTGGGTTACAGCCGGGACCCTTCGTTTTCCGCGGACCTGAAAGTTTCCTACCGCAATATCAATATCGGCAACGGCCATGACGGCGGGCGCGGCGTTATCGATACCACATTTCCCAATACGCACATTCCCGGGCTCGACGGCGATGAAATCATGGCCACGGGCATTGATATTGTCCGCGACACGCGGAATCACCAGGACCTTTCCAGCCGCGGCCACTTCACCCGTTTTGCCTACAGTATCAACGAAGGCCTTTTTAATTCCGAGGCGCGTTACCTCAAGGGTATTTTTGAGTACAGCCGTTACATCCCCATTTTTTCTGACCGCCGTGTTTTTGTTTTTCGTCTTTATGGTGAAGACAATAATCCTTTGCAGGACCGCCGCGTGCCGTTTCATGATATGGCCAAGCTTGGCGGTTACGGAGGCCGTCCCTCGCTCAGCCATACCCTGCGCGCCTATGACGAAAACCGGTTTTTCGACAATGACGCTTTTTTGATGAACCTCGAATACCGTTACACCATTTATGAATACCGCGACTGGAAAGCTGACGCGGTGCTTTTCTGGGACGAGGGGCAGGTTTTCAAAAAAATCAGCAAGTTTCAGTTTCAGGATTTTGAATCGTCTTACGGCGTTGGATTCCGCCTCAGCTTCTTAAACAATGTCCTCCTTTCGGTCGAGCTGGCCCATGGGGACGAAGGAACCGACTTTTATGTCAAAAACCGCTCCCCGTTTTAAACGGGCTTTCAGTCTTTTTTACGCTGTTTTGATGACGGTATCTTTCTGCCTTCCTGCGGGCACGGCGCGCGCGGCTTCAGAGCTCGCGGAAATCAAAAAGAACGACTCGGGCTTTTACAAAGACGCTTTTGATCATAACTTTTATTACGACAACACTTCCTGGCTGCGCTTTGACCGTCTTGCGCGCGCCATCACAGGAAAAAAACTGCCGTCCGCCAATGTCAATATTTACGATGAAGTCGCGGACTCAAATTTTTTCACCAACCGCCATGGCCGCAAGAGCCTTTCAGCGGATGAGCTGACAAAAGGTTTTCAGGAAAATGACGGCCCGGACCTTTCCGGAGCCCTCAAAATTACGAGAGGCGAGCTTAACGGCCTTCGTCCGAAATTTGTTGTGCGCGACAGCCGCGGAGATGAATACACACTGACTTTTGACATGCCGGACTCCTTCGGCCTGATGACCGGCGCCGCGGTCGTGGCCAGCCGTTTTTACCACGCGCTTGGCTACAACGTTCCGCAGAACACGATCGCGTTTTTCTCTCCGGACAAACTGGTCACGGATGAAAATTCCCGCGTGGTGGACACTACGGGGTTTGAGAAAAAGCTGGTCAAGGAAAAGCTGGATGAAATGCTTCTGCTGATTCCGTGGGGCGAAGACGGCCGTTTCCGCGCCCTTGCCGTCAAAACGCCTGCTGGAGTGGATAAAGGCCCCTTCAATTATCAGGGCCGCAGAAAAAAAGACCCGGAAGATGTGTGGCCGCATGAACGGATGCGCGAACTGCGGGCGCTGCGCGTATTTTCTTCCCTGATCAACAATTTCAATGTGCGTAATGACAACACGCGCGATTACCTTGTGGAAGAAAACGGAAAACAGTTTTTAAAACATTACCTGACCGGCTTCGAAGGTTCTCTTGGCGCGGATCTTGACGGCACCAAGCGGCCCATGATCGGTCACGAGTACCTTTACGACGCGCGTGAAACCGGCAAGGCTTTCTGGGCTTTTGGCTTTTATAAAAAACCCTGGCAGAAGCGCTGGGAAGAAAACGGTGAAAAAACCAAAAATCCCGCGGTCGGTTATCTGGACAATCATCAGTTCAAGGCCGGAAACTTCAAGACGCTTCTTCCGCAGTATACGTTTAAGGACATTACACGGGCTGACGGTTTCTGGGCCGCCAGGATCCTGAAAAAATTTTCCGACGCAGACCTGCGGGCGCTGGTCAAGAGCGGGCAATACACAGCCGAGGACGAAGAAGAAATCGTCAAGGTCCTGATCGAGCGCCGAGACATGATTTTAAATTACTGGTTTGAAAACTCCGCGCCCCTGGACTCTTTTGACTACAAAAACGGGGAGATCGTTTTTGAAGATTTGTCCGGAAAAGGTTCGGCCTGGAAGGTTGAAGTCACGGCCAAGAACGGAAAGAAGCGTTCTTCGCTTGCCTCTTTTGAAACCAGCACGCCCTCTTTCAAGGTCAACCCCGAATGGCTTCAGGGCCATGAAGAGACGGAATTCTGGATCCGGACTGCGCCCGCTTCATCGAAGAATCCGTACGCGCTGGTGCGTCTCAATGCCAAAGGCCTTGCCGGAGTTGCTCACGAAGATTGACGCGCTGACAGCGCGCCCGCTTTTCCCAAACGGTTTTTCATGACCATCCGCAAAATGATTCTTTTTGACGTGGACGGCACCCTTCTTGCCACAGGAGGAGTCGGAGCCGACGCGCTCAATCACGCTTTTCACGAAATCTTCGGTATTGAAGAGGCCTGGCAGGACATTATCCCCGACGGAAAAACCGATCCGGTCATCATTGAAGAGATGGCGGTCCAGACTCTGGGGCGGAGTCTTGAACTTTCCGAATACGAGCAGCTCTGCACACTTTATCTGAAACATTTTGAGGTTAAGCTGAAGGACGCTCCGCGTTTTCGTCTTATGCCTGGCGTTACGCCGCTCCTGGAAGCCCTGGCCGCGCGCGGAGATATTTTACTCGGGCTGGCCACGGGTAATTTCGAGTCCGCGGCCTGGATGAAAGTGGAGCGCGGCGGAATAAGGCATTTTTTCAAATTCGGTGGTTTTGGCTCGGATTCCCGCGACCGCGGGGAGCTGACACGCACAGGCGTGCTGAGGGGCCTTGAGTTTTTGGGGGAAGGTTTCAGTACCCGGGACATTTTTGTGGTCGGGGACACTCTTTTTGATGTTCACGCGGCCCGGAAAGCCGGTGTCAGGAGCGTGGCGGTTACAACCGGAAGGTTTTCCGCTCAGGACTTCAATCCTTTAGCGCCCGATGGGATTCTTGCCGACTTATCGGACGCTCGCGCTTTTTTGAAAATTCTGGAATCCTGAAATGGCCCTTAGAGTCCCCAGAAAAATGATGAAAGCGGTTTTGGCCGAAGTCGAGAAGGCCTACCCTCAAGAGGCCTGCGGCATGATTTTTGGTCTTTCCGCCGAAAGAGACACCCTTTCCCGTCTAAGGCCCTGCCGGAACATTCAAGATGACTGCCATGCTCAGAACCCGGAAGAATTCCCCCGAACCTCCAAAACCGCCTATTTTATAGACCCCGCAGACCTGCTTTTGGCCCAGAAAGAGGCTCGTGAGGGAAAGGAAACCCTGCGGGTCATTTATCACTCGCATATTGACGCTCCGGCCGCTTTTTCTGAGGAAGACGCCCGTAAGGCGGCCCCTGAGGGAGAAGCGCTCTACCCCGGGGTCTATTACCTGGTGGTTTCGGTCCGATCCGGCAAGTCTGCG
>CAZIQJ010000068.1:0-2459 GCA_964541285.1 uncultured bacterium
CGCGGTGAAGGACGCGCGGACGGCCTTCAGTAACTTCGATTCCCTGCTTGTCCAGGGCACGGTTAAGTTCCGTGTCTTTCGCGCCTTCACGCAAAAGCCCCCAGACCGTTCCGGTATCCAGTTTGCGCTCTTCCCCGACAGACTTCCAGTATTTGGTCATGACTTCTGAAAGCTGGCGGCGGACAAACAGGATTCTGATGATCCGCGCGATCGTCGAGAGGAACGTGAAATTAAAAATGGAGCTGAACAGCAGGCCCCAGGTCCAGGAAGCGAAAGCCAGTTCGAAATCCTTGACCTGCCCAAGCATGCCGTGGAATTTTATGAATTCATAGTAGCTGACCCGTTTCTCCTGGCTGATTTTGGCGAAAAACTCCATGAGTTTCTGGCCAAGCTTTCCGGTCGGATCCTTGGCAAGAAGTTCTTTGAAGATCTGGTGTTCGAAAAACCGCGCCGCTGTTTCCGTGTCCAGGAAGAACGGGTCGTCTTTCATCAGTTTCGCGCCCTGCGCGCTTTCCATGCTGATTTCTTTCAGTTCATGCGCCACGAGCACCGTCTGCACAAGCAGGGCCGCGGCGCGGGCGTCTTCGTCAGCGTCCGAGGCTGGCAGGAAGTTTTCATTGATATGGATGATGTATTTTTGTTTTCCGTCTTCAACATCGCCCGGAACGTACTGACCCATGTGGTCATATCCGGAAGAGAAAACAACTTCCACGCGGCCGCTGTCCAGCATGTCGAGCAGCGTCTTGAGCCCGGGGACATCGATATCGCCAAGACGTTCGCGGATCGCGGCGCGTTCTTCAACTGACATGGCGCGAGTCACGGAAGGCTTGAACGCGGTCGCGGACGTTTCGACAGTCTGTGAAGCTTCACGCATTTCAGAGCGGCGCGCGGCTTCAGGCGTTCCGGTCGGGAGGCGCGATTCCGTGCGGCGGCTCCACCAGTTGCGGATAAAGACCCACAGCGGCCAGCCCAGGAAACTCAGGAAGATGGCCAGGCCGAATATGATCTGCATGATCAAGCCCTTGAATTTCGCGGTGCCGATCTGCTTGTCAACTTTTTCGTCAATCTGACTTCCCTCTTCGGCCAGGCTGGTCAGGCTTTCGCTGAGCTTGACCACGTCATACGGAGGAAGCAGGGTCAGGGATTTTTTCTGCGACAGGCGGTAAGTTTCCTGCAATTCCGTGTCCTTCGAAAATTCCCGGGTCAGCTCCAGGAACGTCATGGCATCCACATTGGCCGCGGGAATCTCCGGGTGCTTTTCCTTGTAAAGGCGGCGAATTTCCGCAAACGTGCTGCCGTAGGCGTCCTGAAATTTCGCGCGGGCGAAAAGGAGCTGCGGAATCATCTGCTGGGGCGCGTTGGCCGTAAACTGCGCGACATAAGCGTCCCGGATGCCGGCATTGGTCATGTAAATGGCCAGGATATCCTGATCGGTAAGCTGGGTAACGTCGGTCGTGCTCGCCTGCCTGGCGGTGATTTCCCGAAGCACACGCATGGTTTCCGCGTAATTCGGATGGCTCTGGGGCAGCGCCGTCATTTCCGCCAGCACATCAGGCATTTTATTGCCCTGTTTGCGCATGGTAATGAAATAAGTCATGAATTTCAGGTCGTCCCGGTGCGCCTCGCTCATGATGTCCAGCATCTGCTCGTACGCCGCGCGGCGGTCTTCAGGAGCGTATTTCAGCTGCCTGCGTAATTTGCGCTCATCGTATTCCGTCTGTTCGGAAAGTTCCTTGTGATACAGGGAGCGGTAAATCGTGCGGACATAGTTTTTGGTCTGCCAGTCAAGGTCGCGGGCCATGGTTTTCAAGAGGTCGCTGTAACTCTGCTTGACGGCAGAGGGCGTTCCATCCTGGTTCAGCAGGTAGTTGTAGGCGTAAATGGTTTCACTGACATGCAGACGCTGATTCAGAATGCTGTTCGGCCCTTCATTGGTTTTATCCAGAGCGAACACCACGTATTCATAAATCCGCTGCTTTTCGGCTTCGGTTACGGTTCCGGCAACCCGGCGCAGGGCAATGTCCCCCATCAGGGTGTAGTATTCGTCCACACGGCCGTCATCGTAAAATTTCTGGAGCGCGGCGGCGAATGCGGCATCTGTCTGTTCCGCGCCGCTGCTGTCGGTCCATTTCCCGTCCTTGACCCGTACCATTTCCTTGAACAGATCACCGATGAACCGGTCAACTTTCTCTTCGCTCAGGTTATTGCGCACGATCAAATGGGCGCGGTAACGGGCCCAGTAAGATTCAAAGCCCGGGATCCGCAGGCGGTCGCGTTTTTGTTCCTTGGTAAGTTTCGCGTCCGCGCGTACCGTCTGATCGTGAGCCAGGCTGACATCACGAAGAATGATGAAGTCGGGATTGACGCGCGTGCTTTTCATCTGCGCAAAGAATGTACGGATCATGCGGACGCGCGTGGCTTCCTGAGGGTCATAGCCCGCCATTTCGCGGAACCCGCGG
>CAZIQJ010000068.1:2469-9953 GCA_964541285.1 uncultured bacterium
GCCCAGAAACTGACCTGCCCCGGCACTTCGAGACGTTCAATTTTTTCAGGTTCCGTCAAATTTGCGTCATCAATAATTATCCAGTCATCGCGCAGCTGTGGCGCCAGGTAATCTAGGAAGTTCCGGTCCGTCATGAGCGCATTGGCGCGCCGGGTTTCTTTCAGCACTTCAGCGGGACTGCGGACCATGAGGGACGGAGTCAGGACACCAAGCACAAGCCCGCGGTCGCGCTGCGCCTGCGGGATTTCCGTGTTCACAAGATCGATCGGGCTGGTGTAGGTCGCGGGATCCAGCTTTGAAACGTCAGGATGCACGGGCGTATAAAGAAGGTGTTTCATTCTGCCGGAGAGGGCCACGACTTCGCGGTGACCTTCCGAAGGCCCCTTGCCATCGCTCAGGAATGTCACAAGTTTCGCGGCCAGATCCGTCGTGATCGTGAAACCTCTCAGGTTTTCCGCCTGAAGAATCCGGGTTTCGAGCCAGGCATCCACATTACCGGTGACATCCGGAATCGTGCCGAGATTCGCCTGCCACTCTACAAAGCTTTTCTGGACGCCGGCATCCGCCATGTCAGTAGGCAGGCCGCGCAGAGCGCGGTCAATCAGGAAGCTGTCCTGAACCAGCTGTTTCTGGTTCGCGGGAGTCAGCAACTCGACTTTTTTATCGCTGAGAGCGTTACCGTAGTCCCAGGATTTCTGCGCGTCACGGATCGGCCGCGCGGCAATGGTTTCCACCCATGAACTGAACAGCGCGCCGGCTTCATCGTCTTCAGCCACGGTCCTTCTTTCAAGCTTCGCGAAATTGGCGTTGTTGCCCAGAAGTTTGCGGTAGAAAGCATCCGCCTTGTTCAGGGCTGTAGTGACTTTGGCCGGGTCGTTGTAATAAGCGTTCATGCGGGCGATCGTCGCGTAATATTTTTCAGGACCAAGCGTGGCGGCGCGCACAAGAAACACGCTGAACCGGCCCTGCACCTTGCTGGAACTTTTCAACGGGTTGTCAGTCATCAGCGGCATTTCAATGCCCGTGGCCTTGCTCAAAGCCCGCATATGTTCGTTGAATTTCGTGATAGCTTCATCGCGCTTTGCGCGGTCCTTGAACACATCCGCCACATCACGGTTTTTGCGGATCGCGATTTCAAAGCCTTTTTCAGCGGGACCGGGTTCGCCCGCGGCTCCGGAGAGCGTGGCGTTGAAAAGCGTTTCGCCCATCCCCTCATCCGCGCGGCTAAGAATATAAGCCTTTGTGAGTTTAGGGAAAGTCGCGTGAGGGCCGAGAATGGCGCGGTAATAAGAATCCGCGGTGTCGATCACAGAATTAACTTTCGCGGGCTGGCGCAGGTAATCCACCATGCGGTTCTGCTTTTCTATCTTTTTATCCCAGCCTTCTTCCGCGGCATCCAGCACAAAAGTGAAGAGACGCCCGTTGTTTTTCGGAGAATTTTTGAAAATATCAGGCCCGATGGTGGAAACGGGGCCGCCCATGGCCGTGTCAAAGGCCTGCCAGTATTTATTGGCCTCATCGATCATGGTTTTCCAGCCTTTTTGCTCAATCAGCGTCGCGGCGCGGCGGCCGAGATCAATCGAAATGTCCCGGACTTTGGGACCGATGACCGTTTGTGTCTGGCGTTTGCGCAGGGTTTCAGACCAGGAGGCCACGAATCCGCGGTAATTTCCATTCCGCGGAAGGTCTTTCTTGAATTCATCGCGCTGCTGGCGGTAAAGGACCGAGGAGGGGTCGATAGGATGCGCGCGCGTATCACCAAGCGAAGCCTGGTAAATCAGAAACGCGTCTTCGACCGGGTCAAGAACCGGCACCGCATCCGGTGCGTCGGGGCGGACAAAAAGTCCGTCACGGTCCACCGTGACTTCGAACTGTATGGAAACCGCTTCTCCCGCTTTGAGATCCGCGCCAATGGTCACTTCAATATCGTTGTTGTCGGCCATGGCATCAATTTCAGCCTGCTTGAACTCGCGGGCTTTTTCCACGCGGTCCTTGGGAACGCCGGCATTAAATTTACGGTGCGTCAGCTGCAGCGGATGCGAGGTCCCGGTAACACGGAAGCGCGTGCTCGGGGCCAGATGACGCCCGGCATGTGATTTGTCGAAATTTTGTTCGGTTTTACGGAACGAAACTCCGGTCAGGGTTTCTCCGGCCCGCACAAGCTGGTCCGTTGAAGCCGCGTCCGGATTAGTCAGCGGAATCACGCGCACGACCGGTTCGCCCGCGCCATTGCGGACAAGAACATTCAATTCATCCGTGTCCGAATAATTGAGCAGCTCCGGGTTGCCGCCGCCGGGCGCTTGATGAGCGCGGGTAAAGTTGGTGGCAAAACCAATGGTGGAAGCGGAGTTTTTAGGCATGTCCGCGCGCGGGAAAAGTTTGAGGGCGACCGTCGAAGTGACCTCCGACTTCCCTTCCCGCCAGCGGGTGTCATTAAAATTCATCTTGATGGAGGCCACGCCGGTGAAGCCTTCATTGTCAAAAAGGATGTGGTATTCAACTCCCTTGCTGTCCGGAAGCGGTCTTTGATAAATACGCTTCACGATCGGGAATTTCTGTTTGTCAGTTCCCGCGTCCTGCGCGCCGAAACGGATCGTGCCGCCAAAGTTGAGACCGGGAATCGTGACGCGCATATAGCCGTTGGCGTCAAGCGACAGAAGGCCCGCGAAATCAGGCGCGTCGGAAAGTCTATGGAACCATCCCACGCCTTTGGGGTTTCTGACGTCCGGAAGTTCCCAGCCCACGGCTTTGGGATTTACAGGAGGAACCACTTCCCAGGGGCTGTAGGTGCTTCCATCATAATAGAAGACGCCGTTTTCCACGATCTTGTCGTCAAAGAGATCGCCGAACGGACGGAGCGAAAGGATCTGGGCCGCGCCAAAACGTCTTTCAAGGCGCTTGCGCGCTTCAGGCAGTGAAAGCTGGTCCTGATACTTGCGCTGATCCATCTTGACACCCTTGACCGGCGCGGGAGCGGCGTAGGGTTTTTTGGCAAGATCAACCGCCAGTTTTTCCAGCTCAATATCTATAGCTTCAGAGCTTACAGTTTTTCTGGGATCCAGAGTTTCGGATTTTTTCGGAACGCCTTTTTTAATTTCCGCTTCAGTGGCGGCCGGGCGTCCGGGAGGCGCTGAAGGAATCTGCGCCGGTGAGCGTGAAGCCATGAAAAGCAGAGCTGCCAGACCAAGAAGGCTGACCCCCGCGATGGCCGCTGAGGGACGAAGGGCTTCGGTAAGACCGCCCCAGATTCTTCCGGCAATCGAAGCGGGTTCGGTTTGAGGCGCTGAAGTCGGCGGCCGTGCCAGTTCATAGGCCGAAACCGTGCGGCCGTCGCCAATGTCCACCAGAGTCTGTTTCAGGAACTTGTAGCTGAGACGGGGATCCGCAAGCATCATGCGCGTTTCCGCCTTGTCCAGTCCATGCCGGGACGCGAATGCCCTGACTTTTTTCTGAAGATCCCTGAAATATCCCCGAAGAGTTTCAATTTCTGACAGGCGGACTCCCATAAGCTGCGCCGCTTCATCGGCCTGAAAGGCCTTGGGGCCAAGTTTCCGGCGCAGCTGCTGACGCTTCCACGCCATGGCTTTGCGGATCAGTTCCAGGCGCTCAGAGTCATCAGTATAGAAAATTTTGAGCTGGGTATTGGTCACGACGCGGTTGAACAAATCACGCATTTCGTGGGTGACATTGGGGTTGAAAGCCATGTATTCCGCAATGACCGCTTCCTGCTCTTTTTCAAGATCGGTAATCATCTGGGCTTCGGACTTTTCCAGCGTGCGGAAATCCTGGTCAAGTTCAAGGCGTTCACGGAAAAGATCCAGCGCCATTCCCTGAGCGGCCTGCGCGCGCATTTCTGAGCGGGCCGAGGCCACCGCATTGGAAAGCTGTTCCCGGGCCGCTTCCTGAAGTTCCGTCATGTCACGCACCATGTCTTCCCGCAGGAGCTTCAGAACCGCGTGGGCCTTGGGATCTTTTTTCCGGACGCGTGTCATTTCGCTGGCATTCAGGTTCTGGACCGCGCGGATGGCCACAAGGCGGCTCCATTCAAGGGAATCCAGAGTTTCTCTCTGCGGTTCATAGAAAATTTCCGCTTCAGCAACAGACCCGGCCACAATTTCAAGAGCGCGTTTCGCCGCGGCTTTATCTTCACTGGCGCTTTTAAGCGCGGTAAGGCGCGAACCCATGGTCTTGATCAAACCGTCAAGTTCAGCGCGCGTCATGGCCAGCGGTTCATCGGGGCGGAGACCTCCCTGCAGTCCGACGAGCGCGGTCCGGACCTGGGCAAGCTCTTCCATGTTCTCGCGTATTTCGCGAAGATCAGCGTTCCATTCCGCTTCACCTTCCGCAACGCGGCGGTAATTATCCTGGAGCTGCTGGAAGTCTTCAGCCAGAGCTTTGATTTCTTCGCGGTAAGAGTTCATTTCTTCTTCGATTTCCGCAGGGATCTCTCCGGAAGCGTATTTTCTGTTCATCGCTTCGAGCGTAGTCCTGCGGTCCTGGATTTCCAGAAGCGTCTGCTGCGCGGCAACGCCGATTCTCTGCTTTAATTCCGGAATGGCTTTCAGGTCCGCTTCGATTTCTTTTTTGTCTTCTTCAAACGCTGCGGTCCGGCCGTCGATGTTTTCAATCGCGGCGGCAAGCTCATCCGCGTTCATGTCTCCGTCATCGCGGTAAGTTTCAAGGGCGGTAAATACGGTCTTCTGCTCGTCTGCGGCCGCAGCAAGCTCTTTTTCCGCGTCTTCAGCGTCGAGCTGACGGGCTGTGATGTTGTCAAAAGCAGTCGGCTGCACTACGCCTGTGGTCAGCATGACGGTCAGCGCCATCATGGCCTGATCATCGTTACGCTCAAGCGCCGCAAGAAAACGTTCTGTCAGGCCCCGTTCAAGGCTGGCAACATCAACCGGTTCAGGGAAATCAGCCGGGAATGTTTTACGCAGCTCCCGGAGAAGATAAAGCATGTAAATTGCCCGGTAGGAGCGGAGAGTTCCAAACTCACTGCTTCTGAATCTCTGGTAATCCTGGTTAAAGAACAGCAGCTGCTCGTCCGCCTGGATGCGCTTGTTGAGCCAGGTGCGGCGATTGGCATCATCAGGACCAAAACGGCCCTCATCTTCTTTTCTGCGGAGGGTGTCCAGTTCACCTTTGTAGGCCGCAATATCGGTTCCCAGCGTTTTCATCTGGTCCGGAGTCAAAAAGAAAACACCGGTGCGGAGCGAAGCGTCAGGGTCCTTGGCATCGCGCGCCATTGGAGCGTCATGCGCGACCTTGCTTCCCTGCCAGGGACGCGGAAAATTGTCAGCGCGGCCTTCAATGACCCAGATTTCGTTCACATACATCTGGCGGACAATTTCTTCGGCTACGGGATTTCCGTTCAGGCCTTCAATGCTTTGAAAGGAAACCGCCATCCAGTCCAGGGCGTGCCGTTCTACTTTGGGCGAGCCCGGCTGGTTGGAATTGGTGAAGGTCAGATTAAAATTTCTCGCGCCTGCGTGGTCGCGGAACAGGCGGATAAAGTCTTCATAATTTTTCATCGCAAGGGTCAGCTCGGAGCGGCTTTTCTTCAGCCGTTCAACCGGGTCGACGATCCCGCGTGATTTCTGCACGGATTGTTCCAGCAGGGCCAGGATGACGCCCTGTCCGATCGCGTCACGTTTAAAGAATTCGTCTTCTTCCGGGATAAGGGGCCGCGTTTTGTCGAACATGCCGCGCCGCAGGTTTTCGTACTCCCGGGTCAGCTTCAGGATATCGATCATGACGTTCGGATCCGCCATCAGGAGCTCATTGATGGCGGGAATATTTTTGTCATACACTTCGCCGCCGATACGCACGCGGGTTTCGCCCTGCGCAAGGAAAAATCCGGAGACCAGCTTGGACTGGCGGGTTTCAAGAACATGCGTGGCGCGCGCTTTCTGCAAATGAGCGCCCGCGATGACCCAGCGTTTGTCATCCCCGGCCTTGGGGTTAAAAAGCCGGAGGCGGCCTTTGGTATCCAGCCCGCGCTTGTATCCAAAATCTTCAATCAGGATACGTTCCACAGGCCGGGGTTCAATGCGCATGACTTCAGGGAAGTTTCCCTTACCCTGGTCAAGCAGGCGTCCAAATGTGTGAACCGGGGTTTGTTTTCCCTGGTCCATGGCAACAGCAAGGAACGGAAGCTGAACCAGCGGGTTTTGTCCCAGACCGGCCAGCGGCAGTGCGGCGACCTGAACACCCAGTTCTCTTTGTTCCACGAGCTGGTCCTGAGCCAGCACAGCGTCAAGGGCAGCGCCAAGCGGGTTGGGATTTCCGGCCGCAGGCAAGGCCAGAGCGCGGAGCAGCAGGCCCGCTTTTTCAGCGTCATTCAAAAGAAGTCTGGGCTGAGGCGGCTGGTTTGCGCGGATCAGGTCGCGTGATTCCGTCAAAATTTTAATGGCAAGGTCCGGCGGAATGCCTCGGCGCTGGAATTCACGGGACATGGTCGCGAGAATCGCGGGGTCGCGGTAGAACCGGTCATAAAGATTCAGCGGGCGGCCCAGATAAGCGTGCACGCCGGGTTCGCGGATTGCCGCCGCGTAAGGAATTCGAAGGAGCAGGCGTTCATAAGCGTTTTTACGCTCCGCCTTCAGCGCCGTGTCGACTTCAGCGTCCGGCACTTTCACCCAGTCCGGACCGGCTTTCTTCATCCAGACATAACCCAGATTATTGTCAAGGCGCCGTTCATAGCCCTTGTCGCGGAACTGCTGTTCTACGACCTCCTGGGCTTCAAAATAAACTTCGGGATTGATCAGACCGGTGCGCAGGTCGCGGTAAAAGCTGATCATCATCTGGCGGGTTTCCCCCATCAGATCGGCATAGAGTTTCGCGCGCACGCGGGCGATATTGGCTTCAAAGTTTGCATAGCCGTTAACTTTCAGGTCCGCAGCGGTTCTTTCGCGAATAAGTTCCTGCTGATAACTGGCCGGGTGCGTGATCTTGAAAGGATCCACGATATTGCGTCCGTTAAGGTACGCCTTGCCTGTGATCAGGGCTTCCATCTCCGCGCGATTTTCAGCATAGTATCCTTTGGGGTCATCGTTCAGTTTTTTCAGACGGTCCAGAGTCACTTTCAGGCGCATCTGGGTATCAAAGGGGTATTTGGAAAGATTAGCCCTGAGAACTGTCTCTGTCTTCCGGGCGGTCAGAAGCCCTTCCTCACTGGTGATTTCACCTTCAGGATTGATCTTGAAATGGGTGGAATAATTTTCGCCGTCAATGACCAGGCGGTAGAAACTCATGCGCAGGCCGCTTCCGGTCCACTGCGGCGATTCATACTCGAAAAATTCTCCCAGCTCGGGGCGGTACATTTTCATCAGGTCTTTTTCAACTTCCGGTGTGGTAAGGCGGACAAAATCATCCACGATGTCCTGCGGAGTCAGGCGCGAGGCAGCGAAAGATGAACGGCGAAGGTTATACAGAGAGATTCCGACCTGGTTACGAACGTCCTGGTTGACGCGCGGAAGCTTGGT
>CAZIQJ010000069.1:0-9941 GCA_964541285.1 uncultured bacterium
CACCAAGCGCATCGCCAGCATCAACACGGGCGAAGGCATGGTGGGCCGCGTAGTGAACACTCTCGGCGAGCCCATCGACGGCACGGGGCCCATCAGCGGAGAGCTCTTCGAGATGCCCCTGGAGCGAAAGGCACCGGGCGTCATCTACCGCCAGCCTGTGAAAGAACCGCTTCAGACCGGTATCAAGGCCGTGGACGCCATGATTCCGATCGGCCGCGGACAGCGCGAGCTGATCATTGGCGACCGCCAGACCGGCAAAACCGCCATTCTGCTGGACACGATCATCAACCAGAAAAAAAGCGGCGTTCACTGCATTTATGTCGCCATCGGCCAGAAACTTTCTTCCGTGGTCGCCATTGCGGAAACGCTTCAGAAATACGGCGCCATGGAATACACCACCATTGTTTGCGCGTCCTCAGAAGACCCCGCCCCGCTTCAGTACCTGGCTCCTTACGCGGGCTGCGCCATGGGTGAAGAATTCATGCATAATGGCAAACATGCCCTGGTGGTTTATGACGATCTGTCAAAACACGCGGTCGCTTACCGCCAGCTTTCGCTTCTGCTTCAGCGTCCTCCGGGCCGCGAAGCTTACCCTGGCGACGTTTTCTATCTTCACTCACGCCTGCTTGAACGCGCCGCGAAAATGCGCGACGACCTTGGCGGCGGTTCCCTGACCGCGCTTCCCGTGATTGAAACGCAGATGGGCGACGTTTCCGCCTACATTCCGACCAACGTAATTTCCATCACCGACGGTCAGATCTATCTTGAAACCGATTTGTTCTACGCGGGCGTGCGGCCGGCCATTAACGTTGGTCTTTCGGTTTCCCGTGTCGGCGGTAATGCGCAGACCAAGGCCATGAAGCAGGTGGCCGGTTCCCTGCGTCTGGCGCTGGCGCAGTACCGCGAACTTGCGGCCTTTGCCCAGCTCTCAACCGACCTGGACAAAGCCACCAAGGACCAGCTGACCCGCGGTGAGCGCATGGTTGAAATCCTGAAGCAGGGTGTTTTTCAGCCCCTGCCTTTCGAACGCCAGGTCATTATTATTTTCGCGGGCAATGAAGGCATGCTCGATGAAATTCCCGTGGCCCGCGTCCATGACTTTGAAAAAGGACTTGCCGCGTACCTGGACAAAAATTACGCGGACATTGAACATGAGATCCGCGAGAAAAAGGCCATGAGCGATGAACTGAAAGCCAAGCTCAAGCAGGCCGTCACGAAATTCAAAGCTGAATTTAAATAAAACCGTTTGTCATCCCTGCTAAAGCGGGGGTTCCCGGCTGAAATTACACGGGAACGACTGACAAGGAATCAAAAAATATGTCCGGTCAATTAAGGGCGCTGCGCAACCGTATCCGCAGCGTTGAAAACACCAAAAAGATCACACGCGCCATGGAAATGGTCGCGGCCGCAAAACTGCGCCGCTTCCAGGACATGATGAGCAAGTCCCGTGCTTTTACCGACGGCCTTGAAAACCTTCTGCTGCGTCTGAGCGGCGGCCCTTTCGCGGCCATGCATCCGTTCATCAAACCGCGCGAAGAAAAAAAGATCGCGGTCGTGGTCATGACTTCCGACACGGGTCTTTGCGGTTCGTACAATAACGACCTGACCAGCATGGCCGGCCGCTTTATCAAGGAACAGAAGGTCCGCCCCGTGATCCTCGGAGTCGGCAAGGCCGGAATCACTTCACTTAAAAACGCGGGTTACAGCTGCGCAGGCTCTTTTACCGATATCCGCGCCTCGCGAGTGGAAGAAATTCTCGCGGAACTCAAGACTTCGGTTGAAAAAATTTATCTTTCCGGCGAAGCCGACGCTGTCTATGTGGTGTACAGCCATTTCAAAACGCTGACCGCTTACAAGGCCGTGACCGCCAAACTCCTGCCTCTTGAAAGGCCGGCGGCGGATGAAAAGACCACGGAATCGGCGCGCGATTATATTTTCGAGCCTTCAGCCGAAGAAGTTTTCCGCAAGCTCGTGCCTTTTTATTTTGAAGCGAAAATGAGGATGGTTTTCCTGGAAGCGATTGTTTCCGAACAGATCGCCCGCATGACGGCCATGAACCAGGCCACTAAAAACGCCAAAGAAATGATCGATACCCTTGTGCTTCAGCGCAACAAGGCGCGCCAGGCATCTATTACCAAAGAATTGATTGAAATCGTTTCCGGCTCTCAAGCCGCGAAGCTCAAATAAAAATTTACCGGAGGATTTTATGGCATTTGGAAAAGTCGTACAGGTCGTTGGCCCCAGCGTGGACATTCAGTTTGAACCCGAAACACTGCCCCGGATCCTCAACGCCCTTGAAATCGAGGTCGAACAGGAAGGCAAGAAAAAGACTCTGACGCTTGAAGTCGCCCAGCATGTCGGCGACAACATTGTGCGCTGTATCGCGCTGGCGTCGACCGACTCTCTTGTCCGCGGCATGAAAGCCAAAGATACGGGCGCCCCCATTTCCGTTCCTGTGGGCGAACAAACGCTTGGCCGCGTGTTCAACGTGCTTGGCAATCCCATTGACGAAATGGGCGATGTCAAAGACAAGAAAAAGACCTATCCCATTCACCGCCCCGTGCCTTCATTTGAACAGCTGCTCCCCGCCAACCAGCTTCTTGAAACCGGTATCAAGGTTATTGACCTGCTGGCCCCGTACGCCAAGGGCGGCAAAGTCGGGCTTTTCGGCGGCGCAGGCGTGGGTAAAACCGTTATCGTGCAGGAACTCATTCACAACATCGCCACCGAGCACGGCGGCGTTTCAGTTTTCTGCGGCGTTGGCGAACGTACCCGCGAAGGAAATGACCTTTGGCTTGAACTCAAGGAATCAGGCGTTATCAGCAAGACCGCCATGGTTTTCGGACAGATGAACGAGCCGCCCGGTTCGCGTCTCCGCGTGGCACTTACCGGCATTACCATGGCCGAATACTTCCGTGACGAAGCGCACCAGGACGTACTGGTATTCGTGGACAATATTTTCCGTTTCACTCAGGCCGGCTCTGAAGTGTCCGCGCTTCTTGGCCGTATGCCTTCCGCTGTGGGTTACCAGCCCAACCTTTCCACTGAAATGGCCGCGCTGCAGGAACGTATCGCGTCCACCAAATCTGGATCCATCACTTCCGTTCAGGCCATTTACGTGCCTGCCGACGACTTGACGGACCCGGCGCCCGCGACCGCTTTCTCGCATCTTGACGGCGTGACCGTGCTTTCACGCCAGATTGCGGAACTTGGCATTTATCCTGCCGTGGACCCGCTGGCTTCGACCTCACGCCTTCTGGATCCGCGCCTTGTGGGTGACGAACACTACGCCGTGGCCCGTGAAGTGCAGCGAATCCTTCAGCGTTACAAGGACCTGCGTGACATCATCGCGATTCTGGGTATCAACGAACTGTCCCCTGAAGACAAACAGATCGTGGTACGCGCGCGTAAACTCGAGCGCTTCCTTTCCCAGCCCTTCAGCGTGGCCGAGGTTTTCACGGGCTTTAAAGGCAAGTATGTTCGCCTGAAAGACACCATTGAAAGCTTCAAGCGCGTGGCGGCCGGGGAATTCGACCATATTCCCGAACAGTGCTTCTACATGGCAGGCGCCATTGAAGACGTTGTGGCCAATTACGAAAAAATGCAGGCCGCCAATGCCGGCGCGGCCAAATAAAGGACTTCCAAAATGGCCAGTTCGTACCATATCCGGGTTTTGACCCCCCAGGGCCCTGCCTTTGAAGGCGAGGCCGTGCATGCCCTGGTGCCCACGGAAAGCGGGTTTGTAGGCGTCCTGGCCAACCACGCCCCCTATGTTACAGCCTCCCCGGGAGGCCGCTTTGAGGTTCGGGAGCCAAACGGCCAGGAACAAAAGTTCACGGTCGGAGCCGGCTTTTTTGAGGTGGGTAAAAACCAGGCCACCTTCCTGACCCAGTCTTTTTCTCCCCGGAATTAGCGAAACCTGCCCTAGACGTTTCGCTTCTCCTCGGTTATAATCCTCTTTCTTCGCAGGACTCTTTAACCACGGCTGTTAAACAACTTAAGCTCGGGTTTTCTGGCATGAACGGCGTTATCTTTTATCTTTTTGGCGGGTTGGCGGTTTTAAGCGCCCTGAACGTGATTCTGGCTTCCAAGCCGACTCGCGCGCTGCTGTCCCTGATCGTGACCATGTTTGGTCTGGCGGTCATTTACCTTCTTCTTGGCGCGTACTTCGTAGCCATGGTTCACCTCATTGTTTACGCAGGCGCGGTTCTCGTGCTTTTCCTTTTCGTCATCATGCTCCAGGGAACCAGCGCGAAGGAAATTCCCCTTTTCGACCGTTTCAGCAAAGGCCAGCTTTTGCTTTCAGGAATCGCGGCCATCGCGTTCATGGCCCTGGTTCTTTACCTTCTCCATCAAAATACCGCGCCTGCCACGGCCGGCTATTCCGGCCATACCGAGGCTTTTGGTCTGGCGCTTTTCCGTGATTACCTTCTTCCTTTTGAACTGACCTCCCTTCTTCTTTTGATCGGAGTTTTCGCCGCAGTTGGCCTGGCCAAAAAGGAAGCGGAATGATTCCCCTGACGCATGCGCTGATTCTTTCAGGCGTTTTGTTCTCCATTGGCCTGGTGGGTATTTTGATCCGCCGGAACATTCTTTTGATCCTTCTTTCCGTTGAAATCATGCTGAATGCCGCGAACCTGGCTCTGATTGCCGGCTCAGCCCTGCATGGCAACGCGGCCGGCCAGATCACGGCCTTTTTTGTCATGGTTGTGGCTGCGGCTGAAGTCACGGTGGGCCTTGCCCTGGCCGTGCTTCTCTTCCGGCTTAAAGAATCCGCGGACACTTGCGAAATCAAGTGGCTGAAAGGCTGATATGATGACGACTCTTGCCTGGTGGATTCTGTGGCTTCCCTTTATTGTTGCGGGCATTATCGCGTTTTTCCTGATCCAGCGCCCAAAGATCGCCGGAGTCCTGGCCACGCTGGGCATGCTGGCCGCCTTTACCATGACCTGCATGCTGTTCATGGAGTTTTCCAAGACAGGCCTTGAAAAAACCCCCTACGAATCTTCCATTACCTGGATCCCTCTGCAGGGCTTCCGCATTGAATTCGGTGTGCTGATCAACAACATGACCCTCCTGATGCTTGGCATTGTCACGGGCATCGGTACTTTGATTTTCCTGTTCTCCACTTCCTATATGAAAGATGACAAGGGCTACGCCCGCTTTTTCGCGTCTCTTTCTCTTTTCGCTTTTTCCATGCTGGGTATCGTGCTTTCGAATAACCTGATCCAGATTTTTATTTTCTGGGAGCTGGTAGGCCTTTCTTCATACCTTCTGATCGGTTTCTGGTTTGAAAAAAATTCCGCCTCGACCGCGGGCAAAAAAGCTTTCCTCACCACGCGCGTGGGAGATGTGGGTATGATGATCGGCATCCTGCTTCTCACCGGTTTTCTTGCCAAAGCAGGCATCCCGACCTTTAATTTCCTGGAGCTTGAACGCACTCTGGCGTCAGCCGCTATTCCGGCCGCGGCCCTGACCGCCATCAGCCTTTTGATTTTCATGGGCGTCATGGGTAAATCCGCTCAGGTTCCGCTGCACGTATGGCTTCCGGACGCCATGGAAGGCCCTACGCCTGTCAGCGCGCTGATCCATGCCGCGACCATGGTGGCGGCCGGCGTTTTCCTTCTGGCCCGTTTATTCTTCCTTTTTTCCGCCAGCCACGATGCCATGCAGATCATTGCCTGGACCGGCGGCATCACCGCACTTCTGGCCGGAACGGTTGCCGTAGTGCAGAACGACATTAAAAAAGTTCTGGCGTATTCCACACTCAGCCAGCTGGGCTACATGGTCATGGCCCTGGGCCTTGGCAATGCCGAAGCCGGCATGTTCCATCTGACCACGCACGCGTTTTTCAAAGCGCTTCTGTTCCTTGGTTCCGCCAGCCTGATTCACGCCATGCACACGCAGGATGTCTGGGAAATGGAAGAGGGTCTGCTTAAAAAAATGCCTGTCACCAGCCTGACTTTTCTGATCGGTACCCTGGCCCTGATGGGCGTGCCTCCCATGAGCGGCTTTTTCAGCAAGGAAGAAGTCCTGGCCGCGGCTTACCAGGGTTCCATGCCGCTTTTCTGGCTGGCCATCAGCGTCGTGTTCTTCACTTCTTTTTATATGGGCCGGCTTTGCACGATTGTTTTCTTTCGCAAACGCGAGCACGCTCACGGACATCATGACCATGGCCATGCGCATGAATCCGGCTGGGAAATCACGCTGCCGCTGATCATTCTCGCGGTTCTTTCAGCGGTCAGCGGCTTTCTGCCCATCAAAGAGCTGCTGCCGGCCGGCCCTGAACACCATGGCCACGGCGGTCATGCGGGCGGGCATTTCATCGCTTTTCTTTCTATCGGGCTTGTGGCGCTTGGCGCAGGCCTTTCGTTCTTCCTTTACCGCACCCGGAAAATTTCGGTCCCTGCCTCAGGCGTGGGCGCCGTGCTGGAAAAGAAATACTTCTTTGATGATTTTTACGACGCTGTCGTGATCAAGGGCATCCAGGAAAACGCGGCCGCGTTTCTGGATCTTTTTGAACGCAAAGTTGTGGTGGAGTTTTTCGCCAACGGAACCGCAAAGATCAGCAAGGACCTGGGCAACATTCTGCGCAAGCTTCAAACCGGCGTGGTGCAGTTCTACGCCCTCAGCTTCGCCGCGGGCCTGACCGTGATCCTTTACTGTGTCATTCTGTGGAGGCACCCGTGATTTTTCTTCTGACCTGGGTTCCCCTGATCGCTGCCTTTGCCGTGCTCTTCAGCCCGAAAAATAACGAGGCCCTGCTGAAGGCCATCACGATTGCCAGCACTGCGTTCTGCTCGCTTCTGACCCTTTATCTTTTCGTGAATTTTAATGCGCAGACACCCGGCTTTCAGTTTGAGCAGACCCTGAACTGGCTGCCGGATCTTGGCATCCGCTACCAGGTCGGCCTGGACGGCATCAACATGACGCTTTGCCTTCTGCATGCCCTGGTTTCCATCGCGGGAGCCGTGGTTTCCTGCTGGCCCAAGGAAAACATGAAGAAGTACCTCTTCTTCTATCTCATCCTGACCGGCGCGATTTACGGCGTTTTCACGGTAACCGACATTTTCTTCCTGTACCTGTTCTATGAAATGACGCTGATTCCTCTTTACCCCATGATCGGTATCTGGGGCAGCAAGAACAAGGAATACGGCGCCATGAAGCTGACCCTTTTTATCACCACCGGCGCGGTGCTGACGCTCTTCGGCATCATGCTTCTTTACCGCCAGACCGGCCTGAACAGTTTTGACCTGACGCAAATCCGTGAAGCTCTTGCTTCCCGTCCGCTTGACGCAAATTTCCAGAAAACCGTGTCCGGGCTTTTTCTTGTGGGCTTTGGCGTCATCGCTTCTCTCTGGCCGCTGCACAGCTGGTCACCCATTGGTTATGCCGCGGCCCCGACTTCCGTGAGTATGGTCCACGCCGGCGTTCTGAAAAAAATCGGCCCTTATCTTATCCTTCGCCTCGCGGTCGGCCTTCTGCCTGAAGGCACACTGGCCTGGGGGCCGCTGCTTTCCGTTCTTTCAGGCATTGGAATCCTTTACGCGGGCTATGCCGCCATCAAGCAGCAGGACCTGAAATTCATGATCGGGTTCTCAAGTGTCAGCCACATGGGCTACATTCTGCTGGGTATTGCCGCCATGACCCCCGCATCGCTTTCGGGCGCCGTTCTTTTGATGTTCTCTCACGGCGTCATGGCCGCCGCGACTTTCGCGGTCATTGGTTTTATTTATGAACCGTCGCACGCCCGCGGAGTCAAAGATTTTGGCGGGCTCGCGCGCCAGATGCCTTTTATCGCCATTTGCTTCATCATGGCTTCCATGGCCTCACTCGGACTTCCGGGCTTTTCCAACTTCGCTTCCGAACTGCTGATTTTCATCGGCTCCTGGAAAAGCTACCCTGTGGTTGTCGGGCTTGCGGTCTTTGGCGTGCTGATCACAGCCATTTACCTTTTGCGCGCGGTGCAGAGCATGTGCTTTGGCGCTCCCAATCCTAAATGGGCAGGTCTTAAAGACGCCCGCACTCTGGCGGAAAAATTTCCTTTTGTTCTTCTGCTCGGGGCGCTTCTTCTTTTCGGTTTCTGGCCCCAGGGCCTTTTGAGAATTATCCAGCCCGCGGTGCTGGCCCTTACGGCGGGGGTTTCGTCATGACGCAGGACCTGATGCTTCTTTTTCCGGAATTAATCCTGACCGCTGTTCTTCTGATCATGACTCTGCTGGAAACCCTGAAGGGCAAATCCGCGGGCGGCCGCTGCTTTACACTTCCCTTTGCCGGCGCATGGCTGGGGCTGGGCGCCGTGGTGCTTTTCGCGGGCAAAACCGGTTCTGCCTTTGGCGGCATGTTCCTGACAGATACGCTTTCCACATTCTTCAAAATCTTTTTTATCACCTCGGTGATGATCATTCTTCCCATGTCCGGCGCGTTTTTCAGAGACCGCAAGGAAAGCTTCGGAGAATTTCTCCTGATCCTGTGGGCTTCCCTGATCGCGCTGTTTTTCCTGGGGTCTTCCAATGACCTGCTGGTGGTCTTTGTCACGCTGGAAACCTTTACCCTCGCGCTTTACGCCCTGGCCGCCTACCTGAAACGCAGCCTGATCTCCATTGAGTCCGGCATTAAATATCTGATCATCGGCTCCCTGGCTTCCGCGTTTTTCATCTATGGCATTGCCATGATCTATTTTGCGGCCGGCACCACGTCACTTCCGGGCGTAAAAGAATTTTTCCTGGCCCATCCCGGAAACACGCTGATGACCATGGGCATGCTGTTCATTATTTCAGGCATTGGCTTCAAAATCGCTTCCGTCCCCTTTCAGCTCTGGGTCCCGGATGTTTACGAAGGCGCGCCTTCCCCTGTCACTGCTTATCTGGCCGTGGTTTCCAAGGCCGCGGGATTCGCGCTTCTTCTCAGGCTGCTGAATTCAGCCTTCTTCGCTTTTGAAGGCGGCCGGCCGCTTCTGTTCTCGGTCCTGGCGGTCATGACCATGGTGTATGGAAACTTTGGCGCCCTGATGCAGACCAATATCAAACGCCTTTTTGCCTATTCCGGCATCGCGCACGCGGGTTACCTGCTCATAGGCATTGCTTCCGGAACACAATTTGGAACCCAGGCTGTCATTTATTATCTGATTGTTTACGCGCTCTCGAACCTGTGCGCGTTCTGGGTCATTACGCTGGTGGGCAGGGCTTCTGAAAACGACCGCATTGACGCTTACCGCGGCCTTGCCAAAAAATGCCCGTTCCTTGCGGGGGCATTCTTCATTTCCCTGCTTTCGCTGGCAGGCGTTCCTCCGCTGGCCGGTTTCTTTGGAAAGTTTCTGGTGCTTCTGGCCGCTGTCCAGAGCGGGCTTTCCTGGCTGGCTCTGGTCGGCGCACTGGGCGTCGCGGTTTCTCTTTATTATTATCTGAGCATCGTCAAAACCATGTACTTCGAAGAACCGGGCGCGGAACATCCCGTCACGGTCTGCATGGGCTCCAAGATTGTCCTGACGGTCCTTATGGCCGCGATCCTGCTTGCCGGTTTCTGGCAGGCGCCTTTCTGGGATTTCGCCAAATACGCCGTAAAAAGCCTGTTTTAAGGGCTCTTTCCCGTTTTCTGTTTTTCCCGGTAAAATACTTTTATGCTTAAACTCAAATCCCTGACCCTTAAAACTTCCATTATCCAGTCTCCTATGGCGGGCTGCACGGACCTTGCTTTCCGCCTGATCGCGCGCGAACACGGCATGGAGTTCGCCTTTCTTGAAATGGTTTCCGCAGATGCGCTGGTCAGGAAAAGCCCTAAAACTTTCGGCCTTTTAAGAAGTGTTGAACAGGACAGGCCGCTGGGCGCCCAGCTGGTGGGCTGTAATCCGGACACCATGGGTGAAGCCGCGGCCATGATCGAAGACATGGGCTTTGATCTTCTGGACATTAACTGCGGCTGTCCGGTTCCGAAAATCACGG
>CAZIQJ010000070.1:0-5712 GCA_964541285.1 uncultured bacterium
GTAATCGACCTTGAACTGCTCCCCGCGCCACTGCTGAATGCTGCCCTTCTGCTTTCCGTGTCCTTCGATTTCCGTGATCGTGATACCCGGGTACCCCGCGGCATCAAGCGCGATTTTCACGGCATCCAGTTTTTCAGGACGGATAATAGCTTCGATTTTCTTCATGATTTCACCCCGCTGTATTCCTTTTTGAAGCTTTCGGAGGAAACCGAAGAAGAATCAGCCGCGGCAAAAGCATAGTGAGACTTACGGCCCACGAAATCAGGGTAAGCCACGTTGCCGTGCTCGCCAATATCCAGACCTTCAATTTCTTCCTGCAGCGTGACACGCAGACCCATGGTGAACTTGATCAGGTACCAGGCAATCGCGGAAACCACAAGCACGTACGCGCCGACCGCCACAACACCCGTAAGCTGCGCCATCAGAAGCTTGGAGCCGCCGCCGAAAAACAGACCGTTACCGGTCGTGTTCGGGCTGACCCAGTCTTCAGCGAAAAGACCGACCGCGATGGTTCCGAAAACACCATTGACCAAATGAACGGCCGTGGCACCCACCGGATCATCAACGCCGACTTTGTCAAAAAAGATAACCGCCGGCACCACAATGATGCCGCCGATAAGACCAATAAGAGCCGCGCTTCCAACGCTCACAAAAGCGCAGGGAGCCGTGACCGCCACAAGGCCGGCCAGACAGCCATTGATCGTCATGCCGATATCCGGCTTTTTAATCAAAAGGCAGGACATAACCGTCGCACCCAGCAGGCCGGTGCAGGCGGCAATGTTCGTGGTCAGACAGATATGGCCCATCAAACGAGGGTCCGCGGCCATGGTGCTGCCCGGGTTGAAACCAAACCAGCCGAGCCACAGAACCAGCGTGCCGATCATGGCAAGCGCGATATTGTGCCCAGGGATGGCGTTGATCTGCCCTTTTTTGGGACCAAATTTTCCAAAACGGGGTCCGAGGATAATAGCGCCCGTCAAAGCCGCCCATCCGCCCACCGAATGAACCACGGTGGAACCGGCAAAATCCCAGAAACCGCTTTTCGCGAGCCAGCCGCCGCCCCAGATCCAGTGACCCGTGACAGGGTAAATCAGACCCACGATAATGAACGAGAAAACCACAAACGAAAAGTACTTGATGCGTCCGCCGACCGAACCCGAAACAATCGTGGCCGCTGTTCCAGCAAACACCAGCTGGAAGAAAAATTTAGCCGAGAGAGGCACTCCGGTCCAGTTAATGGAGCTGTAAACACCCTGGTAGGCATCGCCTGTCGCAGGGCTGTTATCGGCACCGCCGACCATCAGCAAACCCTTCAAACCGACGAACGGAGTTCCGTCGCCAAACATCAGTCCCCAACCGATAAACCAGAACGCGATTGTGGAACAAGCGAACACGACAAAGTTTTTCGATAAGATATTTACGCAGTTCTTGCTCGACTGGAATCCGGCTTCCACGCACGCGAAGCCGAGGTTCATGAAGAACACCAGCATCCCGGTCACAAGAACCCAGATCGTGTCTAATGCTACTTTTGTATCCATCATTCCTCCTTGTTAACCTGAATTTTGTTTTTCATAAAATTTTGAGAACTTGTTTATGGAAACAAACTCAAAATTTATGAAAAATTGATACGAACAACGGGCCTTTAGTTACAAAAATCATGCCAATGCATATTCTCTAAAACTAAAACTCATTAACGATCAGGCTTGATCATTTCCGGGGCTGGAAACCACAAAAGTGATGCATTTAACAAATTTGTTTCAAGCAAACCACGCAGCAAAGAAATTCAATAAAAGTTGGCATGAGGTTTGCGACGTATAAAGGCAGAACGGGGAAATACGGTAAAAAGAGGTACTTTTAATACAAAATTGTCGTAAATTCGACAAAATATCCCGTAAGTCCCGGAAATGAGCCTTGGATGTACACTGTTTTAAGTGCGACAAAACAAAATTGTCAAAAAAACAGAGAACATCGTTTTTTTTATTTCAGAATTAAACTCTTTTCAAAACTATTTAAGCTGTCCCCTTCCAAATTCCTGGCGATGTCCAAAAAGCTGGTCGCCACTCTTCTGGTTATTTTTATTGCGGCCCAGGAAATCAGCTTTGCCGCACCTGCGGGAAGCCTGAGCGACGCGCCCATCCCCCTGACCCTGTCGGACCTGACTGCGCGCAAGACCAAAGCTCTGGCCGGAGCTTTTAACCGACTGGAACTTCCCGCTGAACTCGGAAAGGTCGGAACTGTTTATGCTGGCCCATCGAAAGAAATGGTCATTCATATCCAGGATCTTCACATCAACGAAACCGCCCAGAAGACAATCGCGAAAATTATTGAGCACGTTTCCTCCCGCTACGGAATCCGGATGGTGCAGGTGGAAGGGGCGTCAGGCGAGCTGTCACACGGGCTGCTTTCCCGTTATCCCGGCGCTAAAGCCCGCGCGCTTGCCGCCAGCTCTTTTCTGAAAGAGGGCTGGATCACCGGGCCGGAATACCTGGCCATCACAAAAAATCCCGGCCTTATTCTGTTTGGTGTTGAGAACAAGGAACTCTATGAACAAAACCGCGAGGCCCTGCTCAACGCCATGAGCCTGGGCGCCGGGATTGAGGACTCGCTGAACTCCCTTGAGAAAAATCTGAACTCGCTTGGCACACTGGTTTTTTCAAAAAACCTGCGCTCCTGGATGAACGCGCGCCGCAGGTTTGAAGAAAGCTCGGAAACCATCTCAGATTACACCCGCTTTCTCAGAAACATGTGCGCGCGCGAAAGTCTGGACTGCGAGACTCCCCAAATCTCTCTCCTGCACAAGCTGGAGACAATCGAGAATCAGGCCCGCAAGGAGCGGCGATTCAAAACTGAAAGCGAACTGAGCCTGCATATCGCCGGGATTTTAAAAAACGAGGGCGGACTGGATACAGGAATCTTTGACGAAATCAAAAAAACCGAAGCCCGGCTTGAGGCCCGGCTGGTCAGCGCTCCTGATACGGCACGGCTCTACAAACTTTTTCATGTTGCTGAAGTTTACAGAAAAATGATCTCGCTCTCCCTGACGCGCGAACACGTCGAGTTTCTTTACGCCAACCGCAAGGATTTCAGCCCTGGCGAAATCATCAATTCCCTGATCGTCCTGGCGGACCGCCATCACGCGGAAATACGCCCCGCGAATCTGCAGTCTGAAAAAATGGAGCGCGCCTTGAGCGCATACGAAACTTTTTATCGCCTGGCCCTGACGCGAGACCAGGCGCTGGTCAACGGCGCTGTCCGCAGCATGCACATGAAGCGGCAGAAAGCGGTCATCCTGGTCACAGGCGGCTTTCACACCCCCGCAATTGAGGAAAGCCTCAGGAACGACGGCATCAGCTTCTGCACGATCACGCCTGCGGTAAATGAAAAAATCGATCAGGCCAAAGACCAGAAACTTTACTTCAAGGCCATGCAGGTGCCGCCATCCCCGGCAGCGCGGCTGGCAGGCGCAAGGGATCCAACGCTTCAGCTTCAGGTCCCCACCCGCCTGCCCGCGCAGCGCGAACTCCGGCTTCTGGGAACTTACACAACGCTTCCCGGCCTGCTTCAGCCCGGGTCCGGCATCGACTATCTGACCACCATGATGATTGAGACCGCAGCCATTGGATTCAGGGTCAACCCCGGGATCAAAACAACAGACCTTACCCAGGCCTTTAAAGATCTTAGACCCCAGGAAGCTCCTTTCGCCCGTCTTTACCAGCATCTGCACCAGCCCGGCGCACTTTCGCTTTCTGTCAGCGCTCAAAGCGGAAAAGCTTTTGTTCCGTATGACGCACAGTCCGGATTCGGCCTTGATATGACCTGGCGGCCCGAAAGCACCCCGGCTTCATCCTGGGTCAATCCGCGCAGAAAAAGTTTTTCATTTACCACGCCTGACAAGGTTCGCACTGAAATCCAGTTTTTGACCGAACCCGAACTTGCGGATCTGGCCTCGAAAAACTTTGCGCGCAGAGCGCCTAAAACCAAAATCGCTCCCGCAAAGCGCTCGGAAGTCAGGGATGACCAGGAAGGCCGCGCGCCCCTGAGTTCATTCAAACTGCCCAAAGAATCCATCTCCGGTTCGCTGACCGGAGCAGGTCTTGCGCTTGTCGACGCGAAAAAACTGAAGTCAGATATGCAGTCTCTGGCGCTTCAAAAAGCGGGCGATCTTTACCGCACCCTGTTTCCCGCCATGGAGAGTACGGACCCGTATTACGGGGACTGGCGGAAGTTCCTTCTTCAGCCCGAACGTGATTTATACCTGTTCCTAGACGCGGATGGAGAAATCGCGGGATTTGTTTCAGGAATCCGGCACAGCGCCGCCCACGCCGAAGTCGAACGGATCGGTTCGCGCAAGGACGGAATCACGGGCAAGGGAACGTTCATGATGGATTTTTATCTCGAACATCTGCGCAGCCTCAAAATTCCGCTTGTTCTCTGGAAAGCGCTGGAAAATCCCCCGAGCAAACCTTTCTACCAGATTTACCTTGGAGACGCGTCCGCCCGGGGAATGTTGAGCTTTGAAGAAGACAGCGGAATTTATCAGGTCAACCTTTTCCCCCGTTCCGAACTCAGGGAAAAAACCATCGTAAAACCGGAAACTGCCCAGACGCCCGCCGCGGAAAAAACAAAAGACCAGGACCAGACCGCGGCTTCGCCTGTCCTGCGCTGGCTGAGCGCGGCACGGGATTTCGCGGCTCATCAGAAGGCCATTAACCCGATTCCGGAAATCCTGACAGTCGCTCTCATGCTGGCCCTGGGCACGGGCTTCTGGTCCTTTCCTCTGCTGGCCGCAGCGGTCCGCTTTATCTGGCTCGGGTCAATTTTCCTGCACGGCTTTGGCCATGTGTTTTTTAAATGGATGGTGGACAAAGGACATCCCTTCAAACTGTCTGAATCTTTTGAAGGCATCACGCCCGGAGAATTCCTGGCCGGCCTGATTCCCTTTTACTCGATTTTTACTCCCGGTCTTTCGGACAGGATCGCTGAACCCGTACCGACTGGAGATGAAGACCCCGCGAAAGTTTCTTTCAAGGCTATTGGCGGCCCTGCCATGAACCTGCTGGGGCTTGCGCTGTCTGTGTTTCTGCTCGCGTCTCTGCCTGCCATCAGCGGGCCGGTGGCGCTTGGATTTTACGCCGCCGCAATTTTAAACGGCGCCTTCGCCACTCTTTCCGTTTCAGATTTTGTTTCCTTCAGGACCGGCCTTGCGCCCATGGGGCTTGCCTGCGGATATCTGGATTATGTCGGGCCCATCCGCGGGTCTGACGGCTCCGCCCTTCTTCCCGACCAGTTTATTGAAAGCATCACCAATTCCACGCTGATCCTGAGCGGCCGCGGCACCCAGGCTTATGGTTTTGAAATCAAGGCCATGGACAGAAAAGGCAATGTCATTCTTCTCGGCTCCAAGGACGTGAACCCCAAGCGCGCCGTGCTTCACGACCGCCTTCGCCTGGACATTGAACGCGAACTTGAAGAAGCCGAACAAGCCGGGTTTCTTCCCCTTGACGGCATGGTGGACTATTCTTCTCACCTGCGTTTTGGAACCTCCAGCCATCCTTCAAAAAAAGAGACCCACCCTCACCCGAGCGAAGAAGAGCTCGTGCACCATTACAGCTGGTCAGACCCGTCCCAGCCTGTCGCGGCCCGGAGCAGAAATTTCCAGGTCAGCGTACGCCACAACTGCGATAACGTCGGTTTCAAAACCGTTGAGGATTT
>CAZIQJ010000070.1:5722-9869 GCA_964541285.1 uncultured bacterium
GAAATATTAAAAGACCATCCTATTTTCGCTTTCGGAAAAGAGACGGATTACAACGAGATCCGGGTGGAAATGAACCGCATGCTTTACAAGGACACGACCAAAGGAGATTCCCCGGTCATCGCTTCCATGCTGGCCCTCTTCAACACCCAGGGCCGCTGGGACGCGTCAGCTCGCCTGGCTTATCTCATGATGGCGGGCACGCTGAAGGACTCTTTTGCCGGACTTACGGAACCCGAACAGATTAACCGGGTCATAAAAGTCTGGGGAGATGTCTTTGAAGAGCAGTTTATCAAGCACAAGGACCTCATGTTTGTCGTGAAAGACGGAAAGCGCGTGCCGGACAAAAACTACATCGAAGAGAATCTGCTCCCGGACCTTCGCAAGGCCGTCCTGACAGATCCCCGGATCCGGCAGGACAAATACCTCAAAGCTTTCGGCGAAGAAGAACTGAACGCCTTTACCGAAACCGCGCTGTTCACTTTTCTTCACAACGACATGTACCGGACCATCCAGATGTTCATGGCCACAGCCCTCCCCTCCAGCACTTTCGGTCTTTCGGTCAGCACCACGCTGGAACCGCGGATGAAGTTCTGGGTCGCCAAAGGCCAGCCCGGCGCGGTCGGCAACAATCCGGACACAGGCGCGTATATCGCGGCTTCGGATCCCGGCGCTGTGTTCGGCGGGCTGAATGAACGCTCGCGCTTTTTTACGCTCAATGACGATCATGGTGAAATTGTGCGCCTGAACATGGAAGACCCGGAAAATCCGGTCATGAAAATTTTCTCCATGGCCCGGCACCGGGAACTGACGGATGAAGAAATCGAAGCGCGCTGGATTCCGGTCGGCAACAATCCGTACATCCAGCTGCCCGAGACAGGCGGCGTGCGTTCCAGCATGAAACGGGACATCTCGGAACTCAACAAAGTGCTGGTGGCGGTGGATGACGGCTTTGACGCGTCTCACCGCGCCAACAGGCAGAGGCCGTCCAACCGGCTTTCCGCGGACTCTTTTGCCGAAGAGCTTGTGGACATGGCCCTTGAACACCGCGACTGGCGTGAAGCCAAGATCCGCGCCTGGGTTGAAAGCGGACGCGACATCAACGACTACGAAGAAGAGAAAAGCCAGGAAGTTGACATTCTTTTTATTGGTGAAGGCCCCAGCTATGACGTGGCCATGAGAAAAAAGGAAGACCTGGAAGCGCTGATGCCCGGCCTTCATATCCAGGTCATTCTGGGAAACACCTACATGGCCAACAAGGACCTGTATTATTCCGGCAAAGGCGCGCCGTTCAAAATCGGAAAACGCACCATCGTCTTCGCCGTCAGCCAGTCCGGCATGACGTTCTCCACCGTGGACGCCATCCGTGACGCCGAGATCATGCGCAAAAACGGCTATCTTCAGGACGTTTTCATCATGACCGGCGAATGGTTTACGATTCTGGGCCGTTCCATCGGACAGGAATACTTTCCGGACTCCAATTTCACGGGGCGTATTTTTTCCAACATGAGCGGCCGCAGACTTTCCGAAGCCGCGACCATGGCCAGCGCCACAGACTTCTTCTTCACCAAACTCTTTCTTGATGTTTTCAAGACTCTGCATGAAAAAGTTCCTCCAGGAACTGCCGCGGGAGGAAGACCTGCTTACGCTCCTTTTAACATGAAGATCACTCCCGAGGCCGTGGAAAAACTTAATGAGAGTGTTGCCCCTCTGCTCCATGGAGGTATCTCGAGTCTTACTGGGCATGATGAAAATGAAAACCCGGTGGAATCGGAAACAAATCAGGAGCTGCTGGCACAGGGGCAGGATTATGCCAATCATATCTCCGAGCAGCTGTTTACCGTGATCGCGGTCCGTGTTTACACATTTTTCAGCGTTCTGTTCCATCTCCCCATCTTTAAACTGCTGGCCCTGATTGTCTCGCTGACCGTGGTGATCGCAAGCAGCAGCGGGTCTTTGATGGAAACCCTGCAGGCCCTGCCCGTTCTTGAAATCGGCCTGCTGACTGCTGTTTTCGCGGCCGCGCACCTGCTTGATACAATTTTTTACACTTTTCAGGACGTGATTTTCCTCTATTTTCTGCGGTGGCTCCAGGGCCGCGCGGTTCCGGACCGCATGGGCCCCCGCTTTCTGGCCATTGGAAGCCCGGTGTGGCAGCTTCTGCGTGATTATTTCCGCGCCTCTCTGCTTTCCGCTCCGGGTCTTCTGCAGTTCAGCGGCGTGGACGGAAGAAAGCTGGACGGCGATTTCATGCACCGCTTCAAGGACGCGCCGCGCGGAACTCTCGTTCTGATTCAGTTTGACGACGGCCCGGACATTCCTATTCCGCTTTCCGCCATCAGCGGCGCGGGAAAAATGTCGATCAACCAGTCGGACGGCGTCCGTAATCTCAGCGCGGGTCCGCATATTCTTGTTCAAACCATCAACCCCGCGCTGACAGAACGCTACAAACACCCCACGGTCGCGGTTTCTGACGGCTCAGACGTTCCGGTCATGGAAGGCCTTGAGGACCATGATATTTTCCGCATGTTCCATTCCAGATGGTTCAATGAACTGAAGTTTCTGGTGGCCGGGCAGGTCATGGCCGCGGAAATGGCCCAAAACCTGGCCCAAATCAAGATTCCGTTCTATGTACGCAGAACGGATACGCTTTCATCGAGAATGCTGGACGCGGTTTTGAGTGGCATCGCCTCTATTTATTCCCGCGTGATCCTGGGCCTCCACTCCCTTTTCATGCAGATTCTCTTCCGTACGCCTCCCATGGACCAGGCGTTCCGTGAAGGCGAGGGGCAAAGCGGCCTTGCCGTGTTCACAACCCAGCTGGTCGCGCCCCGGCCGAATAAAATCGGCGTGGAACCCCGCAACATCCGCAGCGTGGCCGCGGCCCTGACCGAAGAGGGCATTGACGAAAGCATTCCCTGGATTCCCAAAGCCGGCGTTGTTTCCTATATTTTCGCCCAGCTTTATGACCCTGAAAAAAAGCGGAATGGAGCATCAAAAAAAATCAATGCTTCCGGCGCGGCCATTGAAACGCCGCCGGACATCCAGGACGGCATGACTCCCGGGGTACCCCAGCGCTTTGAGTTCCCCTGGGGTTCGGTCAGCTTGTCCGCTCCTGAAATATCCGGGAGACGTTCGGAAATGAGAACCGCTCTTCTTGACGCCAGCGGCACCCGCACATCCGCAGAGTTTCTTCGGGAGCAGATGGATGAAGTCGACGAGCTTTCCGCCCTCTTTGAAGAAGAAGAAAACCGGCGCGAGGAAGAATACAGGATTGTTCTGCGCGCTTTTATCGCCACCGAGCTTGAGGAAACAGGAAAAAACCTGGAAGCAATTGCCGGAGACCGGGAGGAACTCGAGGGTTTTACCATCGCGGCCGCGATCGGCGCGGTCGTTGAAGCTTCTTTCGCAAAGCTGGCGTTCCTGAAACAATACGGAGACGTGCATGAAGAAGTCCGTGATCAGGTCATTGAACTGGCGCGTCAAAGACAGAGAAAGCTTGAAGAACAGGCCGTGACCCGTTTCCGCGCCCGGATTGAAGGCAGCGCCATCTCGATTCTGAACAAAATCACGGGTGTTACTGCGGCGCCATATGATTTTGAAGCTGAGCTCGCGGCTCTGAATGCCCTGCGGAACACAGCCCCGAAAATCTCCCCGCTTTCGCCCTTCAATGACGCGCTTAAAGATGCGCTGGCGCTGATTGACTCCAGAACCCGGGAACTGAACGCGGTTTATCTCTCGATCCCGGAAGCCCAGGAATCCGCTCCGGAAATCATGCCTGTTCTGGAGCGCGCCGAGGAACTGGTGGATCTGACCCTGGCCGAACCTTTACCGGAAGAAGAAATTACTGCCGTTTCTCCTTCCGGCACTTATGTTCCTGCAGGATGGAAGCTGAGCAAAATTTTCCAGCCTCTTTTTTTTCTGCTCTCGGCGTTCACGGGAATCGGGTCCTGGTTTACAGAGCTTCTGGAATGGTTCAAGGCCTGGGCCTCGTCACCCAGCAGCAGCGGAACCAAATGGACCGGCCCCAGCCTTTTTCTGGAACGCCTTGAACTGCGGGCTGTTCCGAACGCGACTTCATGGCAGGAGCCCCTTGTGCTTCCTCGCAACCCTTCACCCGTTCCCTACAGCCAGACCCGGGTCGTGGAAC
>CAZIQJ010000071.1:0-9823 GCA_964541285.1 uncultured bacterium
GTGAGGAAAGAGGCAAGCCCGCAGGCGCGTCGCCGGACAGCTGGTCCATGCGGCTTAAATGGCTCTGAAGTTTTTCCATGCGTTTTTCAGTCGTCTTGTAGGAAGACTGCGCATGATTCAAATGCGTGCCGATTTTCTCAAATTCATCCACGCACTTGGCAAAATCGTTTTCCAGCTGCGCGAGGGCGTTCAGAATATTCCGCGCTGATTTTTCAATCTTCATTCCTCGAAGCCCCTGGGCCACGACCATGAGATAGCTGTAAAAACTGTTAGGGGAAACCGGAACCACGCGCTTTTTATGGGCGTAGGCGGCAAGGCTTTCAGCTTCATTCTCCCACTTCAGGATCACTTCGTAGTAAACGCTTTCCGCGGGAATATACATCAGCGCAAAATCCATGGTCTTTTCTTCAGGAAGAATATACTTCGAGGCAATGCTGTCGATGTGCTTTTTGACATCGCGGATAAATTCTTTCTTGAAAGGCGCCGCAGACTCAGCGTCCGGGGCCTCGGCCATGCGGCGGAAATTTTCGAGCGGGAATTTCGCATCTACAGGAATCAGGCTGTCGCCTGTACGAACCACAGCGTCCACCTTGGTGCCTGCGGCAAAAGTATACTGCAGCACAAAATAATCTTCCGGAAGGATCTGGCGCAGGAGCTCCGCCAGGAGGAACTCCCCCATCCCGCCGCGTAGCTTGGGAGACTGGAGAATGCTCTGGAGAGAGGAGATGTCTTTGCCAATGCCGATCATGGTCTGGGTGGCCTGCTGAAGCTCGCCAAGACGTCTCTGCACCTGGCCCACCGTGTCGGCATAGCCTTTTGAGTTTTCCGAGACCATCCGGGTGCTGGCAACAAGGGACTCGCGCAGCTGCTGCTGCATTTCCTTCATCTCGCCCTGGAGGGTCTCTTTCAGCGCGTTCAGACGCGTGTCCAGAGACAGCGCTTCCTGCAGCGCGCCCTGCGAGCTTTCCTGCTTTTTGAAAAGCAGGAAAACCGCGGCCGCGAAGGCAAGAAAGAAAAGAACCCCGACTGCCAGTACTGCCATGACCATAGGCTATTTTACGAAAGTAATGTTCACATCTTCAATATGAAGTTTCGGGTCCGGATAAACAAAAATCCGGCTGCGGCTGGTGCGCTCGAGATTCTCCAGGGTCTTGCGGTCCTGGTGCAGGAGCCTTTCCGAAACATTGGGATGAACGTGGGCATTCAAAGTCCGGCCGTGCGTATGGCCCAGAGACTTCTTGAGTTCACGGATGGTCTGAATCGCCATGGTGGCCGCGGACTTGACCATACCTCTGCCTTCGCAGTAAACGCAGGTATCATAAACAGCGCTTTCAAGCGAAGGACGCAGGCGCTGACGGGTCATTTCCACAAGGCCAAGCTCCGACATTTTCAGAATGTTGGTCTTGGCGCGGTCCTTGCGGACAGCATCACGGAACGTACGGAAAAGATTCCGCCTGTGCTCCGCCCACTCCATGTCAATGAAGTCGATGATGATGATACCGCCGACGTCACGCAGACGAAGCTGACGGGCGACTTCCTCGGCCGCTTCCATGTTGGTGCGGTACACGGTTTCTTCCAGGTTCTTGGTGCCCGTGAACTTGCCGGTATTGACGTCGATCGCAACCAGACCTTCGGTCTGCTGGATGACGATGTACCCGCCGGACTTAAGAAACACGTTTTTCTGGAACGTGCGCTCAATTTCCTTTTCGATATTGAACTTCTCAAAAAGAGGCATACGGTCCTGGTGCAGCGTAAAGTCCAGCTGCTGGCCAGGAAGGTACAAATGGATGAAGCGTTCGATCTTCTTGAAAAGGTCGGGGTTGTCCACCACGATCCGGTCAGTTTCTTCAACCAGGTGGTCGCGGATGATGCGTTCGACCAGGTCAAGCTCCTGGTGGATCAGACTGGGCGCGCGTTTCTGCGAAATGGTTCCGTGGATTTTTTTCCACATGCGCAGCAGGTAGCGGATGTCACGGTTGAATTCCTTGGCATCTTTGCCGTCGCCCGCAGTACGGACAATAAACCCCACGCCTTTGGGAATTTCAAGTTCATGAAAAATCGAGCGGATCCTGTCGCGCTCCTTTCGGTCTTCAATACGGCGGGAGACGCCAACCTTCTCTTCCCCCGGCATCATGACAAGATAACGGGCAGGAATGGAAAAGTGCGTGGTCAACCTCGGGCCTTTATTGCCGATGGGCTCCTTGACCACCTGCACGATGACTTCCTGTCCGACTTTCAAAACCTCATCAATACGCTTCATGCGCTCATGGCGGCGGCTTTCCTTGGGCGGGCGGTTCTGTTCATCAAACTCGGCTTCAAGATCAAGCGGCGACTTCAGAGCATCCGTCACATAAAGAAATCCGTCCTTCTTGGTGCCAAGGTCAACAAAGGCGGCGCCCATGCCGGGGATAACCGTCTTGACGCGGCCTTTGTAAATATTCCCGAAAAGACGGTCCGCGTCCGCGCGCTCAATATAAAATTCTTCAAGCCTGCCGTCTTCAAGAATGGCGACCTGTTTTTCATTTGCATCCAGACTGATCAAAATATCGCGTTTCATGTTAATTCCTTATTTTTATACTGTTATCGAGTAGACCGGATCTTGACGACTTCCACTTCTTCCTTGAGCTCTTCGAGCTTCTTGAGGATTTCCTGCTGGGTCGTAAGAATACGGTCGAGTTTAGCTTCTGTGGTGGGATTGGTCTTTGCCGGTGCTGGCTTGGGCGACGGAGCGGCCTGCAGGGCCGGGGCCGTCGAAAGACAAAACACAGCCGTGACGATAAGAAAATAGTTTCGCACGTATGTATCCTTTCTTGCGGGGATACCAGGGCAGGCTGCGCGCGGCGGAGTGAAAAGAAAATTCAGGAAAACCGGTTTTTACGCTGCGGCAGGCGCGGCCGTCGTGGCCGCGGCTTCGGAAGCCGCCGTATTTCCGTTTCCGTGTGATGCGTCCGGAGCGGCAGGCGTAGACTCCGCCGTGGCCCCAGCTGAACTTGCAGACGCAGAACTTGTTTTTTCACTATCCGCGGGCTTCTGGGAAGCAGATGCGGGAGCGCCACTCACGCTCGTCACCTTCTTTTTCCCAACTCTCTGCCCTTCCGTATCCACCATGGTTACGGTTATAAAGAATAAAGTTTCAACTTTTTCGTTGCCTGAACCCGCTGTCTGTCTTTTCGATCTGAAAAGCTTTCCAATTACAGGGGCATCTCCAAGGTACGGAACCTTGTTTTCAGACGACTGAACGTTGTCGGTCATCAGACCGCCAATGGCAATAGTCTGCCCGCTGGTAATCAAAACCTGGCTCTTTGCCGTGGTCTCGTTAATGATCGGAGCTGAAAGGTCCGTGTTAAACGTAATAGTGTCACCGCGGGCATTGACGGAAGGCTGCAGATCCACCAGGATCTGGTCCGCTGAATTGATGTGCGGCGTTACCTTCAGACTGACGCCCGTTTTAAGCTTGTCGTAGTCAAAACCGCTGACCGTCAAACGGCCGGTCGTATTGTTGGTCTCAAACTTAGGCAAGGGAATGTTGTCACCGACGTGAACTTCCGCTTCCTGGTTGTTGAGCACCAGCACCCGGGGATTGGAAATGACCTTGGTATCCGTTCTGGCCTTCAGCATCTGGAGAACCGCGCTAAACCCTGAAAAGCTCAGGGTTCCATAGCTGTAACTCGGGTTTGGCTCGCTCAGATCCAGAGGAAAACTCCGGGGAGATGCCGAGTTCTGGGTCGCTGTCGTGGTTGTGGAAGTTGTGGGAAAAAACTGCTCCACAATCGACGGAATCCTTTCGTCCCCTGATTTAGGGTTTGTGGCGAAAGGAAAGCTGGTAGGACGGGCAGAACCGGTGATAGATCCAATGTTATTGGATCCGCCGGTAAGCCACTGTATACCCAGATTTTCGCTTGATGCCAAGGATGTCTTCACAATCTTGGAATCAATATACGCCTGGGGGGTCATTCGATCAAGCTTTTTAATCACCTCGCCAATGGTATAAATATTGGTGGGTATGTCAGTAAGGACAATTGTGTTGGTCCTGTCTGAGGTCTTGACGCGGCCCCGCTCCGTCAGCATGTCCTGGACCGCGGTCTGAATTTCCACGGCCTTGCTGTAATTCAAAATAAAGGTCTGGGTGACCAAAGGTTCCTGGGCAAGATTGTCACGGGTCGTAACGCGGATAATATTGCCGTCCCGCTCATAAACATACCCATAAGTACGCAGAACCACATCCAGCGCCTTTTGCCAGGGAACATTCTCAAGCCGGATCGTCACCGTGCCCTGCACTTCCGGCCCAGCCACAATATTGACCTTGCTCTTGAGGCTCATGACGCGCAAAACCGTATTGATATCCGCTTCCTTGAAATCAAGGGTAATATTGCCCGCATCATCAATTTCAGGAGGAGTAACGGCAGTGACAGATGGACTGGTCGAAGCAGGAGTATCAGCGGCCATTAAAAGCGAAGAGCTGGCAGCCGTGAACAGCAAAGTAAAAAGGATAAAATTCAAGCGGGTCAAATTACAAGGATTAGCTTTCATGCGCCGCCTTTTTCTTTTCCTTGAAGGGATTTGGAGGAATCCAGGATTTCATCCCTGAGCCAGATGGTCTTTTCCTCATCCTCCTGCCTCAGGAGCACCCTGTCTTTAAAGATACTGATAACTGTGGCATTTTTTACTGTCTGGCCCTCTTTATAAAACTCGCCGTTCAGCAGAACCAAGGAAGTCCCTCGCGGATCGTAAATAATACCTTCTATATTCAAATCAGTCGGGTTGAACTTGTAGGTCAGAGCGCCATTTGGCCCGATCAAGGGCGTAAAAGGGTCGCGCCGTCCTCCATTATCATATCGAATCTCAGCGGCAAAGACTGAAGTGGAAAATATAAGAAAAAACAGCCCCCCTGCCAGCCAGGGCGCTTTTCTTTTCACATTCCAGAGGAATCTCTCCATATCAGACCGCCTTCGGCTTTTTGGTTGAAACCGCTGAAATACTGATATCCACCAGATGCGCCTGGGGCGAATTCTCCTTCACCCGGATCGTAAGACTCAAAATCCTGAGGATCTTGTCGTTAGACTCGATCCGGCTGATAAAGTCCCCGACCGCGTGGTATCCGCCTTCCACAGTAAAATCATACAGGCTGGCCTCAAACTGGTCATCAAAAGGTTTGGGAAACTTCCCTTCCGCGGCCTTGGGCTTCGAAGCCAGCATGGTGACATTGCTGGCCTGGGCCATTTTTGAAATTGTTCCAAGAAGAAGCGAGGCCTCTCCGGGGGTATACATGCGGTCGCGCGCTTCTTTTGAAGCCTTCAGACAATCTTCCTTGATACGAAGAAGCTCGGGCTTTTTTCTGAAAAGATTGTACGTTGTTGAGACCTGCCCCTTTAACGCCTGAACCTGGGTTTTAACTTCAACTCGTTTGAACCACGCCGGAATAATCAGAACATAAAGAAGAACGCCAAGAACCGCGGCCGCTGAGCCGACCTTGATCCAGGTCTTTTTGTCGACCTTCTTGAGCATGGCGAGAATATCCGCGGGAGTCAGCTGGGAAAGATTCATCAGCTCACCTTCCAGTCAAAATTCGCGGTGAACTGGGTCACTTCCGCGCCTTCAATTTTTTGGCGGGTCGTCGTCAGACTCAGCTCTGCTTCCGGGATTCTTTCTTTCAGCTGGTGAAGAAAAACCTCGATCAGCTCAATGCTGGAGCGCTCCTTGGACGGAAGCACCAGCCCCTTGATAAAAAGGCTCTGGGTTCCCTGCCCCTGCTCCATGCGAAGCTCCGTCAGCCAGCCGGATTCAGGCAGCAGCTCGTTGACCCACGACATCCCGAACGTCAGCGGCTTGGCCGTCATGACATGGCGCAGAAGAAAATCTCTTTCAGGCTTCAGGGTGGATTCCACTTCCGTTTCCAAAGCCTTCAGCTGCGCGGACTGCGGCTGCAAAGTCGTCCATGTCGCGGTCAGGGTTTTTAATTCCTTGGACGCGTGAAGATAATCGAAGTAGAAAAAAACCGTCAGGATCATAAAAAAAATACCGACCAGAATGGAAACCCGCATAACGGGAAACTGGTTCGGGCTTTTATGAACAATCCGGAATTCTTCCGGTAAAAGATTGACTTTAATCATAGGTCAGCGAAGACAAAGCCCCAGGGACACAGGAAACAGCCCCTGATTTTTCCGGATGACTTCCGCGTCCATTCCCGGAGCAAGCTGGATTTTATTCAAAATATCCATAGTCTCTACCTTGATACCAAGTTCACTGGTCAGGGTTTCCACCACCAGAGGATGATAGCCGCCTCCCCCGCTGATAAAAAGTGTTTTGACCGGCTCTGCAGAAGGTACCTGATCCAGATAATAACTGAGACTGAGTTTCAACTCAGAAACAAGCTCGCCAAGAGCCTCTTTCAGAGCGACCTGCGCCTCAGGGGTCGGAACCCGGTCCACCTCAATTTGCTGCATGGCCTGTTCCTGGGTCAAACCCACTTTGCGTTTCAACTTCTTGATCATGTCCAGGCCTCCGTAGGAAACGTCACGGATAAAACGAGGTTTGCCGCCCAGGACAATGCTGAGCGTTGAAATTTCGCTTCCGATATCCAGCAGCGCTGTCGGCGCCTGCATCTGCTCAGGATGAAAAAATTCCATGGCGTTCATGGCGGCAAGAGCGTCCACATCCACGATTTCGATTTCCAGAGCCGCGGACTGAAAAAAGCTGACCATGTTATACAAGTCTTCTTTCTTGGCCGCGACCAATAAAACATTCATCCCCTTTCCGGAAGCCAGCGGAACGTCTTCATCAAGGATCTGAAAATCCCAGATCACTTCCGCGGCCTTGAATGGGATGTACTGTTCGATTTCATAGGAGATGGCGCTGCGCAGTTCTTCATGCTTCATCTGGGGGAACTGCACAAACCTGAGAATGACGCCCTGGCCCTTGACGGAAACACGGATGCGGTTAGAAGCATAGCCGCCCTCGGCAAAAGCCTGTTTCAGAGCCTCGAGGTCCTTTGCCTTGTCGCCGGTCCGGGAAACCTTCTGAAACTTCTGGAGGACCACAGTCGTGTCCTGGCGGGAAATTTCAAGGAAAACGATTTTGGAACGGCCGAAATCACAGGCCAGATGGGTCACCGGCCCCGAATATGCGGGTTTTGTGCCCAGAAGAAGATGCTTCAGGGCCTGCTTGTCGATTTTTTTAAGCGCTTCAAATTGAGCAGGAAAGGAAAATTTCATGTTTTTTGGCCATCTTATGTATCGGTAGGTGATGCCTCAAGCTTCAGAGCGAAAAGCAAAATAAAAAACCCCACCCCGCCAAAGCGGGATGGGGTTCATTGAAGCAGACTGCAATTACGCGATCGCCGTACCGCCCGTGCATCCAGCAGCAGCTCCTGTAGGAGCGCCGGCGCCGTTGACGGAACCGACCACCACGCCTGACTGGTCCACGCAGTACGTATTCACCGCGGTGGAGTTGGCAGTCGCAGGCACCCCGATCATGGAGAAAGTCGCCGCGGGGGCAGCCGCAACAGCATACGTCAGGTTAAAACCGTGCTTCGGGTTCGTGCCCCAGGACGCGTCCACATAGGCAGGCGTCGCACCCGTCAGCGCCGCAATGTTCGCAGCGTAAGAAGGCGGGTTTTGAGCGGCACGAAAGCTTTCATTCGCGGAGCTGAAAGCACGAAGATCGGTTTTCATGGCACCCTCGTTCGCGTTCAAACGTGCACGAAGCAGGTTTGGAATCGCGATCGCGGCAAGTAAACCGATAATCGCCACCACAATCATAATTTCAACAAGCGTGAAGCCTTTTTGATTTCTTATTTTAGTCAACATTTCAGTATCCTCTCTTTCAATGATGTATTATCGCGACTACAATTTAAAGATACATGACCTCTCTATTAACGTCAAATCCTTACAAAAATATAATTCATTTTATTCCTATACTTCCTTACATTCTGAAAATAAGTACTTAAAGAGAGGAAAAGAAAGGGGTTAGCGAAGCTCGCTAATCTTCAAGCGGGGCTCCGGGGGCGTTCTCTGCCGGGGGCTGATTACCGCCTCCATCGGCCAGGAAAGAGTAATCCGGGGCCGCGTCAGGCGGACGATTGGTCTTGTAAAGCGTGTTCTGGGAGAGCTCGGGAAGGCTGTCCTGCTGCTGCCCCGCCTGGGGGGCGGGAACCTGGTCCTTCTCATTGGTTTTGGAGCACCCGGAGACACACGCAGAAATGAGAAGGACTCCAGCTCCCGCTAAAATAATCTTTCTGAGCATCATTATTTTTCCCTCACGGTTCTCAAAGAAGGCTGCACCGGAATACCAGGCGGCCTGAAATATTTCAGGTTGCTGTCATACGCGTAAGTGCGGTCCGGATAGACACTCAGATTAGTGGCGCCTTTAATAATTCTGTTTCCGTAGAGTGTCAGCGAAACTTTGGTTCCAGGCGACGAAGCACCGCTGGTATTGTATTGTCCGTCAAAAGACGCGGAGCTGTTTGAGGAATTTTCAGCCTTCAAAATACCCGAGACCGTTTGGGTATTCTGCCTGAAAAAAAGCCGGTCCTTGGCCAGAAAGGCCGCAGAATGGCCGGAGTCCGCATGCGTCTGGCCGTTGGAATAAGTCAGATTTCCGTCAAAATTGATGCTGCCCGAAGAAACCAGACTGACCCGGCCGCCGATCTCCCCCTTGACCGTGGCTGTTCCATTGACATAAACAATGGCATTGCTGGGAAGATTGTACGTATTGGTAAGCGTCGCATAAGTCGCGTTCGTGTATTCCAGCACCTGCGTGGTCGTGCCGCCGTTGGTGGAAACAAATTGCAGAAAGCGGTTCTGCGCTGTGGTGCCGCCGAAAGCCGAAATACTGTTGTTGTTCTTGTAAAAATTATTATCAATTGCCGTCAGCGTTTCCGTCTTGTGGCTGTCTCCTCCTCCCGAGCTGGTCAAATCGTGATAATCCGGCGCATCCGCCGATGTGATGATCCCGTTTCCGGTACGGTCCAGATCATCGGAAAACCCGTCACCCACCTGCATGCCGCCGCTGACGCCGGTATTGGTGACCGAGTTACCCGAAAGATTGAAAGCGCCCGTATAGGCATCGCCGTGAATCTCCGAACTGTTGTTGCCGCTGATCTGCGTCACCGCATTGGCGTCTCCATAAAGCTGCACGTTGGAGCCGCTGATACTCCAGGTGCCGGTAAAATAAAGCGAGGCCCTGTCCGCTTCACTGGAAGGCACCAACTCCGGATAATCCGGAATTCCGTCACCAAGGACGTCGGTGTTATCCGGCTCTCCATATTGAGCATCCGTTCCGGAACTGAATGTGGTCGCATCCGCGTACACCAGATACTTCGAAAGATTGGAATCCAGAAAAATCCTGGCTTCCAGAATCTTGGTGTCCCCGTCCACCGTGGCTGTGGAGGTGACCGTGATCCAGTCCGCCTGGTTCGGATAGCTCAATGTTGCGGAATAACTTCCTACGGAAGTGCCGTCCGTTGCCTGAAAATTTGCTACTGAAATCGAATTGGTATTAATAAACCCGGTGTAAGCATTGACGCCGATCTGGGCCATGGCATTTTGAATGCCGGCTTCGGCGGCGGCAAAACTCCGGATGCGGGCCACTTCCCGCTCCACCTGCCTGAATTCATACAGAGCACGGCCGTAAGCAGCACCTGCAGTGGTCGCGATCAGCACAGAAGCAAGGAAAACACTGATCAATGCCATGCCTTTTTCATTCTCAAGCATCCGCATCCAGGATTTCATACAAGCCTCCCTTTAACTGACCGCATTTCTCAGCAGAGTCGACGTCGTGAAAGTGGCATTGAACGTTCTTTGCTGGGATCCTTGCGCGCCGATCG
>CAZIQJ010000072.1:0-9806 GCA_964541285.1 uncultured bacterium
CGCCCTACTTATAATCTACAGGCTAAAAACACCCGGCAGGACCCGAAACTCCCGAAAAAGGTCCTGAAAAAACGGTGCGTCTGCGGGAATAGTTCCCGTGGCGGCGATCCCCTCGCCTTTTTTGATCCACAGAACTTTTTCGATTTCAAGATCGCTCACGAAACGTCCAGAACAAAAACACCATTCAGGATTTTCAGGCCCGCAAGATAGGTCGGAACCTGCTTTTCGTCTTTCAGCATCAAGCCGCAGCGGCTGAACATTTCTTTCCAGCCCTCGGCGTCCCTGAACTGGCAGGGGTGGCCAAAAAACTCAAAATTGTAAATCTGGTCTCTTAAAATAGTCCAGACCCGGTCAATGGGACCGTTATAAATGTCCTCAATGACAATCACCCGGCCCCGCGTGACCCTTGCCGCTTCCCGCAGGATGGACTCAGGATCAGGCGTATGGTGAAGCATGGTCACCATAAGGCTGGTGTCAAAGGTTTTGTCTTCAAACGGCATTTTGCCGCCCGGATAAATAATAACGGGCGCCTTCTGGAAGCTGGGCTTGACCACATCCAGAACCGTCAGGCTGTGTCCTCTTTTCTCAAGAGGCTCGGCATAAAAACCCCATCCTCCGCCAATGTCCAGAACTTCGCTTCCAGGCGTCAGATGGTTTTCGAAAATACCGACGAAAGATTCAGCCCTGTTCTCCAGGCCAAGCCCCGGAAAGTTCCGGACCATGGCATCCTGGATGGAGCGCTGAAAAACACGAATTTTCTTGCCCAATGAAAAGGACGCAGCTTCAATCATTTAGGGTGGGCATTATAGCACAGGCCCTTTGGCCAGAGAAAGGGGAATATTCAGGTAAAACCTGTATTATTCGTTGATTTTTTAAAGCATCCGGCCTATGCTTACGCCATGAAATCTTCCGCTGAAAAAGAAGCAGGGTCTTCAAAAATTCTTCAAAATAAAGTCGCTCTGATCACCGGAGCTTCGCGCGGCATCGGCAAAGCCATTGCGCTGGAACTGGCCAAAATGGGCGCTCACATCGTGCTCAATTACGTGCGCAATGAAGAAGCGGCCCAGGCCACGCAGAAAGAATTGCTCGAACATGACGTCAAGGTGCTCCCCTTTATGGGAAATGTGGGTGACCCCAAGACCATGGATGAGCTGGTGGCCGCAACGCTCCAGGAATTCGGACGCGTTGATTTCCTGGTCCATAACGCCGCCCTCGGCGCTTTCAAGCCCGTGCACAAGCTGAAGGCCAATCAATGGGACATTTCCATGGACGTCAACACCAAGGCCTTTCTCCTGCTGGTCCAGAAGGTCCTTCCCTCAATGGAAAAGACGGGCGGAGGCAATATCATCACCCTCTCCAGCCTGGGCTCCCACCGCTTTCTTCCCAATTACGGAGCCATCGGGATTTCAAAAGCCGCTCTGGAAAACCTGGTGAAATATCTGGCCGTGGAGCTGGCCCCGAAAAATATCCGCGTGAATTGTGTTTCCGGAGGACTGGTGGACACGGACGCGGTGAAGTTCTTTCCGAACTTTGAAGAACTGAAGAAGGAAGCTGTTGCCAGGACCCCTGCCGGCCGCATTGGCCAGCCTGAAGACATCGCCAGGGTAGTAGCTTTTCTGGCTTCCCCGGATTCCCGCTGGATCGTCGGCCAGACCCTGATCGCCGACGGCGGCCTTTCCCTTATTTAACTTTCCTCTTCTCCCTGAAACATCAGAATCAAATCCTGCTCGGTCAAAGGCGGGTGTTTGGCAATTTCCATATTTTCCAGGACATGCGCTTTCTTTTTCATACCCACCAGGGTGGTGGTCAAACCCGGAACTGAACGCGCGAACTGAATGGCTTTCTGGGAAGACTTGTCGATGCCGGTGAAAAATTTATTCAGAAAATCCGGAAGCGGGCCTGCCAGCCGGGACTGAAGAAGGCCCGCGCTGCCAATGACCGTGATCCCCGCGCGCTGGGCCACGTTCAGAAAAGGCACCAGATTCGCTCCAAAGGACTGGTTGGGAAATACCCAGGCTTCGGGCATGGCAAGGTTCACGGGCAGCTGCACGAATTTAAAATGATGGTCCGGGCCTCCGGCCTCGCGCGCCACCACATTGATTTCCTCAATCGAAAGATAATCCGGCGCTTCCATATCCAGCCGGAAACCATTCCAGGTCGCCATGCCGTACATACGGATTTTCCCCTCCGCCACTTTCTTCTCACACCATTTGAAGGCTTCGCGGAGACGGTTCAAAAATTCCGTGTGGTCCACATCCGCCAGCTGGGTCTCGGGATTGTGAAGGTAATAAACGTCAATGGTTTGGACACCCAGATTGGCCAGGCTCTTGTTCAGCTGGTTTTCAAGATACGCGGGCGTCATGGCATGGCAGCCCTGGGCCACGTCCTCCGGTTTTAAAATGCCGGGGGTGATATAGGTGCTGCGGAAATATTCAGCAGGGTCGCGCGGATAATCCCCCTCAAACGGAATAAAGCCGCCTTTGGTGCAGATAATAATTTCCTCGCGTTTGATGTCGCCGGACTTGATCAATTGCGCCAGGGCGCGGCCAAAAGCCCGCTCACTTCTCTGGCAGCGGTAATTGATGGCGGAATCAATAACATTGATGCCGCTGGAAAGCGCGCATTCCAGCGATTCCGCGTAAAGCCGGTCAGTCATGTCATCGGACTCGCCAAGATAACTGCCAAGGCCCACCGAAGAAAACCAGAGTTCTTCGCGCAGGCGGAAATGCGAAGGATGAAGTGACGGAAAACGGTTTTTAAAAGCAATGGTGCCCTGGGCTGTGGCATGTCCTGGAATCATGGGGTTTCTATGCTCCCTTTGGCGCGGTTGGGATAAACAACATCATTCGTATCAAGCGTCACGGATTTTCCCTGCGGCTGCTCATCGTCTTTGCCCTGGTGCCAGTAGCCGGCCGTGCCGGTCAGCCGGATGCAGCCGGAAAAAAAAGCGGCGCAGGAGAAAAAACAGACAGCCAATAAAAGGAATCGCGGTTTTTTGTTTTTCATGGCCTTGATTTCAGCGGGAAGCGCGGCGCACAGACTCCGCTTTGACCCGGACTATTATTATAAGCGAAAGCAAAAGGGCTCCGTAAGGAAAAATCCACCCTCCCCTGCGGTACGCAGTCTGAAAATTTTCCAGAGGCAGGTCCCAGGTCTTTTTAGCGGTCACAAAAATCTCTTTTCCTTCCGATGAGGAAACGCGCGCGAGCACCCGGCCCTTGGAAGAAATAAAGGAAGAGACACCGGTATTGGCGGAACGCACCACAGGCACGCCGTTTTCAACGGCCCGGAAAATGGAGGCTTGCTCATGCTGGTAGGGCGCGGCCGTGGGGCCGAACCAGGCGTCATTGGTGATGACGGCCAAAAACTGGGCTCCGCGGTCCGTGAACGTGCGCGCAAGGGCCGGGAAAATATCTTCAAAACAGATCAGGGTTGAAAAAGAAACATCTCCGTTCATGATTTTAAAAACTGTCCAGTCGCGGCCCGGCGTAAAATCACTGACACCGAGCGTGTAGGCCAGCGGCTTGAGCCATCCCAGCGCAGGCCCAAGCGGCACGTATTCTCCGAAAGGCACCAGATACTGTTTGTCATAACGCTGACGGACTTCACCATCCGCGTCCAGCAGGTACGCGCTGTTAAAGGCAATTTCATCCGTTTCAAGATGCGGGCTTCCGACCAGGGCCGGAACTCCGAACTTCCTGACCAGCTCCTGAATGCGGCGGCTCTCCGCGTCGCGGTTAAAATAACCGGGATACGAAGCTTCAGGCCAGATCATCAATTCAGGCGCGTCAAAACTGGAGATCTCCGCCAGCTTCTCATAAATCTGGAGGATCTTTTCGCGCGCGACAGGTTCCCACTTGATAGACTGGGGAATATTCCCCTGCAGCACGGAGATGCGCACGCTGTCAGGGTTCTCTCCCTTGCGCGCCCCGTAATAAATGCCGTGCGCCAGAAGCAGGACAAGCATGACCGGAAGAAGGATGGCCGGAGCCGAAGATTTTTTTTCCTTTTTGTCACTCCGGATAATTTCAAAAACGCAGGCATTGGCCGCGGCCATGACAAAGCCCAGACCGTACGCGCCGACGGTATTGGCGGCCATCCGGACCCAGAGATAGCCGGACTGCGAATAGGCCAGCAGGTTCCAGCCAAATCCAAAGACGGGAATTTCAGCGCGAAACCATTCCCAGGAAGTCCATGCTGCGGCAGCGGCCAGAATCCTGAGGACAGGGATCCTTTCCTCTCGCGTAAAATAAGCAAAAGCCGAAAAGCCTGCAAAAAAAGCTGTTTCCAGCAGGGCCAGTGCGATCCAGCCAAAGCCCGTGACATAGGTAATCCAGGAGAGAGAAAAACTGAAGAACACCATGCCCGCGGTAAAGCCCAGCTTGAGCGCGGAAGAAAGAGAATCCGCCTTTTCAAGAGCGGCAAAAAACGGGACCAGAGCGATCCATGCCAGAAAACCGAAGTGAAAACCGGGAAATGAAAGCGCTAAAAGCAGGCCGGTCAGGGCGGCCAGGGCCGCGGGTTTTTTAAAAAAAACACGGAGGAGTCCGAAAGGAAAAGGCAGAGACGGACCTGGAACTTCGTTTTTTTTGCGTGTCACGTCGCGTCCTTGGTCTCAGGAACCGCAGCACTTTTTATATTTTTTGCCGCTTCCGCAGGTGCAGGGATCATTGCGGCCTGTCTTGGGTTCTTCATGGCGGATGGTCTGGCCCGCGGGTTTTTCCGGAGCAGGCTCCCCGCCCTGAACAATGGAAGAACCCGGCTGCTGATGCTGCTCAAAAGCCGCGGGCGCGCTCATGCCGCCTGACTCCTGATGAATGAATTTGGTGCCGCTGGGCTTGTCCAGGGCGCTGGTCACGCGTTCTTCTTTCACAACCTCAACGCGGAAAATAAGCTCTACAGCCTCGTCCTTGATGGCCTGAGTCATGGCATCAAAAAGATTAAAGGCCTCACGCTTGTACTCCACCAGAGGGTCTTTCTGGCCGTACGCGCGCAGCCCGATACCTTCCTTGAGGTTGTCCAGGCTGTACAGGTGGTCTTTCCATTTGGAATCAAGAATCTGGAGAAGAATATAACGTTCCAGATAACGCATGCGCTCCGCCGTAAACTCTTTTTCACGGACGTCATAATGCTCCTGGATTTTTTTCAGAATTTCTTCACGCATCCAGTCCAGGTCGCCCTCAGTTTCCTTCAGGACCTCTTCAAAGTTCGTTCCGAACTTCATAAGCAGCGCCTGGGCCAGGCCTTCAGGGTTCTTGTCTTCCTCCCGCAGGTCAGGATGGACATAAGTGCCCAGCAGGCCTTCCACCACTTCCTCGATCATTTCAAAGACATGTTCTTTCATGCCCTGCCCGGCCAGCAGACGGTCACGTTCCGAATAAATAATTTCGCGCTGACGGTTCATAACGTCGTCATACTCAAGCAGGTGCTTGCGAATTTCAAAGTTACGGTCTTCAACCCGCTTCTGGGCAGTCTGAATGGCCCGTGAAACCAGCGGGTGCTGGATTTCTTCTCCGTCTTCCATACCCAGCTTCTGCATCAGGCCGGAAATACGGTCGGAACCGAAAATACGCATCAAGTCATCTTCGAGTGAAAGAAAAAATTTAGAGGAACCGGGGTCTCCCTGACGTCCGCTGCGGCCGCGCAGCTGATTGTCAATACGCCGCGCTTCGTGGCGCTCTGTGCCGATCACGGCAAGACCGCCCTTGGCAGCAACACCGGGGCCGAGAAGAATGTCGGTGCCGCGGCCCGCCATGTTGGTGGCGATGGTGACAGCGGATTCCTGCCCGGCCATGGCAATGATCTCGGCTTCCTTTTCATGGTACTTGGCGTTCAGCACCGTGTGAGGAACATTGTGGCGCTTCAGCATGGCGGAAAGTTTTTCCGACTTCTCGATCGACACTGTTCCCACCAGCACAGGCCTTCCCTTTTTGTGCTCTTCCATGATGTCGCGCACAACCGCCTCATATTTTTCACGGGCCGTGCGGTAAACGCAGTCCGGGTAGTCCAGGCGGACGCAGGGCTTGTTGGTCGGGGTCACAACCACGCCAAGTTTGTAGATTTTGTCAAACTCAAGGGCTTCGGTCGCGGCCGTTCCGGTCATGCCGCCGATTTTTTTGTACATGCGGAAATAGTTCTGGAGTGTGACCGTGGCCAGGGTCTGGTTTTCACGCTCAATTTTGACGCCTTCCTTGGCTTCCAGCGCCTGGTGAAGGCCGTCGGAAAAACGGCGGCCCGGCATTAAACGGCCCGTGAACTCGTCCACGATAATGACCTTACCGTCCTTGATAACGTATTCTTCGTCCAGCTTGAAAAGCACATGGGCCCGCAGGGCCTGCTGGATGTGATGGATCAGGTCAATCTGTGTGTTTTCATAAAGATTTTCAACGCCCAGAATTTCCTCGCAGCGCTTGACGCCTTCCTCGGTCAGGGCCACGGTATGGGCCTTTTCATCCATCTTGTAGTGGGCCTCTGCCTGCAGTTTGGGAATGATGCGGTCAATCTTGTAATACTTGTCGGTCGATTCCTCTGCCGGACCGGAAATAATGAGCGGCGTACGCGCTTCGTCGATCAGAATGGAGTCCACTTCGTCGACAATCGCAAAATGAAGCGGACGCTGGGAACGGTCCTCAAAACTGGTGACCATGTTGTCGCGCAAATAATCGAAACCGAATTCATTGTTGGTTCCGTAAGTGATATCGCAGGCATAGGCCTGGCGGCGCATGTCGCTTTTCATATCGTGCTGGATCACGCCGACGGTCATGCCCAAAAATTCATAAATCGCGCCCATCCAGTGGCGGTCGCGGCGGGCCAGGTAATCGTTGACCGTGACAAGATGCACGCCTTTTCCTTCAAGAGCGTTCAGGTAAACAGGCAGCGTGGCCACCAGGGTCTTACCTTCACCGGTGGACATTTCCGCGATTTTTCCCTGATGAAGAATAATGCCGCCCATGATCTGGACGTCGAAATGCCGCATCTTGACCGTGCGCCAGGCCGCCTCGCGCACCACGGCAAAAGCTTCAGGAAGAACATCATCAAGCGCGGCGCCTCCGGCCAGACGCTTCTTGAATTCATCTGTTTTGGCGCGCAGCTGCTCGTCAGACAAGGGCTTGATCTGGGCTTCCAGCGCATTGACCTGATGCACAATGGGCCACAGTTTTTTAAGCGTGCGTGAGTTCTGGGTACCGAAAGCTTTCTGAAGGATAAACTGGATCATTTAGGAATTCCCCGTGTTCACGTTCATTTTAAGGTAAGCATGGATAAATTCGTCCAGGTCTCCGTCCATAACGCCCTGCACATTTGAAGTCTCCTGCTCGGTGCGGTGGTCCTTGACCATGGAATAAGGATGAAAAACATAAGAGCGGATCTGCGATCCCCACTCAATTTTCTTTTTTTCGCCGTACTGGGCCTTGAATTCTTTTTCGCGCTCCTGCATCAGGCGTTCATAAAGACGGGCCTTGAGGACCTTCATGGCCACTTCCTTGTTCTGGTGCTGGGAACGTTCATTCTGGCACTGGACCACAATGCCGGTGGCAAGATGGGTCAGACGGACCGCGCTGGAAGTCTTGTTGACGTGCTGCCCGCCGGCGCCGCCCGCGCGGTAAGTATCAATGCGGATATCCACGTCCTTGATTTCAATCTCGGGAATGTCATCTACTTCAGCAATGACTTCAAGTGAAGCGAAAGAAGTGTGCCTTCTTTTGTTGGCATCAAACGGAGAAATACGCACCAGCCTGTGCACGCCGTGCTCGGCCTTGAGATAGCCGTAGGCGTAACCGCCCTGGACAAGAAAAGTCGCGCTTTTCACGCCGGCTTCTTCACCTGCCTGCATGTCAATCATGCTGACCGTGTAACCGTGCTGCTCGGCCCAGCGCATGTACATGCGCAAAAGCATACTGGCCCAGTCGCAGGATTCTGTGCCGCCCGCTCCCGCGTTGATACTGACAATGGCATTGTTGGGATCGATCTTGCCGGACAAGAGACGCTGAAATTCCAGCTGCTCGATGTCACGCGCCAAAAGGTTGGTTTCGCTTTCAAGTTCACGGAAGGAATCTTCCTGGTTTTCATCCACCATGCCCAGAAGTTCGGAAAGGTCTGCGGCGTTTTTGTTGGCCTGGTGCCAGGGATCCACGATTTTTTTGAGGGCCTTGAGCCGCTCAATGGTTTCCTGGGATTCCTGCGGACGGTCCCAGAAACCCGCGTCCGCCATTTTTTCGTTGAGGGATTCTATTTCTTTCTCGCGCGCGTCGAGGTCAAAGATACCCCCTGATCTCAAGGAGCTTTGCCTTGAGATCCTGAATCCTGTCCTTCAGACGTCCGATATCTTCTTTCATGGCCTGCATGAGATCCAGTCTTTGGGGTTGGAAAGAAGGTAGTCTATCAGCATTACGGCAGGCTTGCAAGAAGGCGTAAAAGAAGGACTTAGGCCTGATCCCCTGACAAAATATGCCGCACTTCAGCTTCCAGGTCCTTCAGGCGGAACGGCTTGACCAGAAACCCCCGGGCGCCCAACTGGAGGCTCTTTTCAAGAAGCTTCGGCGAGCTTTCCGCGGTCAGCATAATGATCCGGGCGGTCAATTTTCTCTCCCGAAGCTCAGCCAGAACAGCCATGCCGTCCACAGGGGCCATGCGTATATCCAGAAATACAGCGTCCGGCTTGAAGGCGCAGGCCTTTTCAACCGCGTGCGCGCTGTTTGAAACGGTTTCCACCTGCAGACCGAGGCGGGTCAGATACTCGGAAAGAAAGTTCAAAGCGTCCACTTCATCGTCTATCAAAAGAACTTTTTTCATTTTTCGCCCCCTCCGTGGAAATAGCTCCAGACCTGCTCCGCCGCGGCAAGGTCCATACCAGGAAGCCCTGACAACTGTTCCACACCCGCGCGTTTCATTTCCTCAATGGAATCAAATTGTTCCAGCAGGACACGCTTGCGCTTGCTGCCAATGCCCGGAATCAAATCCAGCTCGGAACGTTCCAGCCCTTTTTCTTTCAACGAACGATGGTACGTGATGGCAAAGCGGTGAGCTTCATCGCGTACTTTTTGAAGAAGATGCAAAGCCGGAGCGTCCTTGGGGATTTCAAGGTCTGCGGGTGCGTGCCCGCCAAGGCCGTCTGCCTTTAAACGGTAAATCGTTTCAAAACGTTTCGCGATGGAAATCAGACAGGTATTTTCAAAGCCCTCGCGCTTCACCACTTCATACGCCGCGTTTAAATGACCTTTACCTCCGTCAATCATGATGACATCCGGAATAAAGGTTTCACGGCCTTCCTTGATGCCGGTCAGCATGCGTCCGACGGCCTCCTGGATCATGGCGTAATCGTTGATGCCTTCCACCGTGCGGATCTTGTAGCGTTTGTAATTCAGCTTGTCCGGAAGCTCGCGGTAAAAACTGACCTTGGAAGCCACAGCCTCATCCCCCTGGATATTTGACACGTCAAAGCAAATGATTTTTTCCGGCAGCTCTTCAAGGTTCAGGATTTTTTTCAGCTCCAGCGTGGCAGAAAAGCCAATACCGCCTTCCGGCTTGTTCAGGGAAAAACGTTTCTTCCTGAGACGGGACAGCGCTTCGATCTGGTCTTTGAAAAACTGGGCGTCTTCAAAACGCAGCTCGCCCGCCGCTTCTTCCATGCGCTCGGTCAAATATTCAATAAGGCCTTTTTTGCCGCCCCCGAGAAACGACCGGACTTCATCCATAACCCTTTCATACTCGTCCTTGACCTCAGGCTTGATGCACGGCGCCAGGCACTGCCCGATATGGTAGTAAAGGCAGGCGGTCCTGGGGAGTTTGACGCATTTACGGAACGGAAA
>CAZIQJ010000073.1:0-9690 GCA_964541285.1 uncultured bacterium
GATGCCGCGGTCGCGGACCGTCTGGCGCGGACGCCTGCCGTCAAGGACCGCCGTAACGTTCTTTTTGTGCACAACAACGTGACCGCGGACCCTCTGCGTCAGACCGCGGCCTTTCTCGCGGCTTTGGACGAGGTTTTGACCCGGCCGGTGCTTCCTTCTTCAGTCCGGCGGGCAGGGGAACTTCTGGGTGAGCATCTGGAAATGCTCCGTGAAGTCCGCGCGCTTCTTCAGGCCTCCGCATAAAGTCTTTGCATGGCTGTGCCGTTTTATGGTTTAATTTCCCAACATTAACAGGAGGGGTCCATGCTTTCATCTAAAATGCAGAAGGCTTTGAATCACCAGATCGCTGAAGAAGCCTATGCTTCCAATTATTATCTTGCCATGGGTTCCTGGTGCGACAAGTCCGGGCTTCGCGGCTCGGCCAAATTTCTTTCCGCCCACGCGGAACAGGAACGCCAGCACATGCTCAAGCTTTTTAAATATGTCAACGATACGGGCGGCCACGCGCTGGTGCAGGCCGTCAAGGAACCCCCGCACAAGTTTAAGTCCATTTCCGACATTTTCAGCCTGATGCTGGAGCATGAAAAGCATGTGACCAAAAGCATCAACAATCTTGTGGACATCTGCCTGGAAGAAAAAGATTATTCCACTTTCAATTTCCTTCAGTGGTACGTGTCTGAACAGCACGAAGAGGAAAGGCTCCTGAATTCCATCCTGGACCTGATCAAGATCGCGGGCGTGGAAGGCCGCGGCCTTTTCCTGATCGACAAAGAAATCGAAAAGTATTCTTCGAAAGAATAACGGTATTTCCTGAAAACGGAAAGTGCGGACCGGGGATGACATGAAGTCTTTATGACACCTCTTCGCAGGCATCCTCATCTTCTTGAGCTCAACGCGCTGATCCATCTTCGGCGGCTTTCATCCAAACTGCGCAAAAAGCTGACCCTTGCTTCCATTCCCGCCGCGGAATGGAAGGCCATTGCCCGCCAGGGATTTGACGCGGTCTGGCTCATGGGCGTGTGGCAGCGCAGCCCCGGCGGCCGCAAGTGCGCGTTTGAAGACCCCAGCCTTTTGAAATCCTACGATCAGGCCCTGCCCGGCTGGAAACCTGAAGATGTGCTGGGCTCGCCCTATGCGGTTTTTTCCTACATCCTGGATGAAAGGCTGGGGCGGCCCGATGATCTGAAAAAAGCACGCAGGCGCCTTCATGACGCCGGCCTTGCCCTGATTCTGGACTTTGTTCCCAATCACATGGCCATGGACCATCCCGCCACTTTGACCAACCCTGAGTTTTTTATCCAGGCGGACGCGGGAAAAGCCGCGGAATGTCAGGGGATTTTTTTTCAGACATCCTCCGGTTTTTACCTGGCCCACGGAAAAGACCCGCATTACGCGCCCTGGACGGATTCCGTGCAGATCAATTTCTTTTCATCCGCGGCGCGCGAGTTCCTGCTCGGCAAGCTTCTGAGGATCGCTGAAACCGCGGACGGCGTGCGCTGCGATATGGCCATGCTGACCCTGAATTCCGTGTTTGAAAAAACCTGGGCCGCGTGCCTGACAGGTTCCGCCAGGCCGGAACTGGAATTCTGGGAATGGGTCATTCCAAAAGTCAAAAAAAAGCATCCTCATTTTATTTTCATCGCGGAAGCTTACTGGGACCTGGAGTGGGAGCTGCAGCAGCTGGGGTTTGATTTTACCTACGATAAAAGACTGTATGACCGCATGCTTCGCGACCCCGCGGACAGCGTGCGCGGGCATTTGACCGCAGAAACTTCGTATCAGGAGAAATCCGTGCGCTTCATTGAAAATCATGATGAGGCCCGCGCCATGGAAACTTTTGGCCCTGAGAAGTCACGGGCCGCGGCCGTGGTGATGAGCACGGTTCCGGGCATGCGTTTCTTTCATAACGGCCAGCTGCAGGGTAAAAAAATCCATCTGCCGGTGCAGCTTGGAAGAGAGCCTTTGGAGTCTAAAGACCCCCGCATTTCAGGATTTTATTCCATGCTTCTTGAGTACGCGGACCAGAAAAAGCTTCACGACGGGCATTGGCAGCTTTTCGAAACGGAGAACTCCAATCTGCTTGCCTGGGGCTGGCGTAGGGGAAATGAGGCCGGATTGGTTGTGGTCAATTTCTCAGAACACAGGGCCGAAGGAAAGGTCAAGGTGCCGCTAAGATGGCTGCCCGGGAAAAAGATAAAAATGAAGGACAAGGTAACGTCTGCGGTTTACAGCCTGGAAGGCGCGCAGGCGGTGCATCACGGTGTCAGGGCAGAGCTGGGGCCCTGGCAGTTCCATTTGTTCGATTTGCGGTGGTAAAATATTTCATTATGGTCCTGGGCCTGGGGCTGGCTTTTGCCGGCCCTGCCAAGGCTTCGGACGGAAAGGCAGTGGTTATGGAAAAAATTTCAAAGACCGATGAGGAGTGGAAAAAAAAGCTGACGCCTGAGCAGTATCACGTCATGCGTGAGAAAGGCACGGAGCGGCCCTTTACCGGAAAGCTCAATGCCAACAAAGAGACCGGGATGTACCGCTGCGGCGCCTGCGGCCTGGATCTCTTCAGTTCTGACACCAAGTTTGATTCCGGAACCGGGTGGCCAAGTTTTTATGCACCCGTGGCTGAAAAAAATATCGGTTATGAAAATGACGGCAGCTTTTTTATGGAAAGAACGGAAGTCCATTGCCCGCGGTGCGGCGCACACCTGGGCCATGTGTTTGACGATGGGCCGCGCCCGACGGGGAAACGGTATTGTATCAATTCCGCCTCCCTCGATTTTTGTCCGCTGAAAAAAGGGGAAAAGAAATGAACAAACTCAAGCAGCTGGTGCTTGGAGCTGCCGCAAAGGTCCGGTGGGCCGCGCCCTTGCTCGCGCGCGTGGCGGTGGGGTATGTTTTTATTGAGACCGGATGGGGGAAACTGCACAATCTGGAGAAGGTCACGCAGTTTTTCACACAGCTGGGCATTCCGGCCGCGAATATCCAGGCGCCTTTTGTGGCGTCCGTGGAGTTTGTATGCGGCATTCTTGTTTTTATCGGCCTGGCCACGCGCCTTGCTTCCATTCCACTGATCGGTACCATGGTCGTTGCCATTATCACGGCCAAACGCGCGGAAATCGCGGGGATTTCCGATCTTTTCATGATGTCGGAATTTCTCATGATCGTGGTCTTTTTCTGGCTTTTCGCGGCCGGTCCCGGGCCTGTGTCCGCAGATCAGCTGATCTGCAAGGAATGTGCCGGAACCTCAGGGAAACACGGCTCTCTTTAAGTCCATGGGAGAGTGTGCTAAAATCCACTCTCCCATGCGTTCCTTATTCGTCGCGCTTATTTTTTCCTCGCTTCTTCAAGTGCCGTGCGTTTTTGCGCTGAACGAAAATTCTCCAGCGCCGCCTTCCCAGACTCCTGAACCTCCGGCTTCAGTATCGCCTGCCCCGGATTCCGTGGATTCCAATGCCGCGCCCGCGCAGACCATGACATCGCAGATTATTTATCCAAGGCACACCGTTTCGGTTGCAGGCAGCCGTATGCTGGGCGATGCTTCCGGCATCCGCGATTTCTTCGCTTCCGGCGGGCCTCTCTATTATATTTCCAACAATGTGGATGACCCTGTGGTCCAGGCATGGCGCGACCTGGGTTTTAATGAAATTACTTTTGAGACCCTTCATCTTGAAAGTTCTGTGGACCGCTGGATCCGCGTGGAAGTCGACAAGGAAGGCGTTGTCCAGATTGATTTTTCCGATTACGACCGCTACCTGCGCACCTATTTAAGTAATCTGGGCGCGAAGCCCTTTGTATATCTTGGGAATATTCCCCGAGCGCTTTCTTTACGGCCCGAGGATCCCGCTTACCAGACTTTTCAGCCCAAAGACTGGGGGCAGTGGCAGGAGTTTGTAAAAAAAATCGTAATGCATAATGTTAGAAAATTCGGCCTCAAGGGGCTGGATTACGGTGTTCTGGGGGAGCCCGATCATCCTGAATCCTGGCAGGGCAGCGGTTCTGGCGATCCTGAGAAGACCCTGCGCGAACATATCGAGCTTTACGCCATGACTTACCGCGCGGTCAAAGCCGTGGACCCGGCCGCTCGCGTGGGCGGTCCCGCGACCCTGAGCTGGAAAAAAACCGAATGGACTGAGGAAGCCTCCTTTTTTCTTGAAGACTGGATCCATGCGCTGGGGGAATTCAATAAAAAGGAAAGCCCCGGGCGTCGCGCGGGACTCGACTATGTTTCCTGGCAGGACTACGGCTGGGCGGGTGAGAATATCCGTGAAGGCGCGGACGCGGTCAAGGCCTGGCTGGAGAAAAACGGTTTTGATCCGGAAACTCCAAAAATGCTGGGTGGCAGCGGGTGGGGGTCCTGGTCTGCCAATTATATGGAAGAGTCCCAAACCGCGTACCAGCGCTCGTCACACGTGATTTCAAATTTGATCAGCGAATTTCGCGATCCCAATGACCGGAAAATCAGCCGTGCGCTTTACTATTCCTTTTATTTTAACGAGTACTGGATCAATCCCGAAAACCGCAGGGAAATGAAAATGCAGCAGTCCGTGGCGTTGGTCAATATTCCGGTCAAGGGCCGATACCAGCTGACCGCCATGTATGCGGCTTTTCAGATGGCCAAGGAGCTTTCGTCCGGTCAGGTCCTGGAAACCAAGGCGGAAAAACCGCTGGAAGCCATGGCTGTGTGGGACGCGGCGCGTGAGCGCCTGACGGTCACGGTGAATAACCCTTCTCCTGAAAAAGCCGTGGCGGAAATCCGTGTGGACGATATTCCGGGCCAGGACCCTGAGCGCGTCTGGACCATGAAGAGCATTGATGAATTTCACAGCATCGACGGCTACGGCCTCGAAGAAGGTTTTGAGCTGCATCCGCTGGTGGAGGGAAACATGGCTTCTGTCGCGATTTTAATGAGGCCTTACGGCGTGCTGCAGATGAGTTTTGCCAAACCACCTCCGCCGCCTCCTCCGGATGAGCCGGAAGTCGCGGACTCGGAATATCTCAAGCCCCGCAGCCAGGGCAATGCTTCCGTACAGGCGCCTGTTATTGAAAGAAAGCTGCCGGAATGAAACTGCTCTGCCTTCAGCATGTCCCGTTTGAAGGTCCTGCCGCCATCGGCGAATGGGCGGAGGACCGCGGTTTTGAAGTTTCTGTTTTTAAAGTCTGGGAGAAAAGGCCTTTTCCCGTGCTCCGGGATGTTGACTTGCTGGCCGTCATGGGCGGCCCCATGAATGTGGATGAGGAACCTCTTTATCCCTGGCTGGCGGAAGAAAAAAAATTTATTGCCGCGGCTGTCAGGGCGGGAAAGAAAATGATCGGTGTCTGCCTGGGGGCGCAGCTGATCGCCCGCGCGCTGGGCAAAAGGGTCTATAAGAATTCCCAGAAGGAAATCGGCTGGTGGCCTGTTACCTGGACCCCGGAAGCCCGCCGTCACGCTTTTTTCGAAGGCTTTCCTGAAACCACCGTGGTTTTTCAATGGCATGGCGATACTTTTGATCTTCCTGACGGCGCTGTTCATCTGGCGAAGAGCGAAGCCTGCATGAACCAGGCCTTTCTATATGAAGGCCGGGTGCTGGGCCTGCAGTTTCATCTGGAAACCACGCCGGAAAGCGCGGCGCTTCGTGTGAAGAACTGCGCGGATGAGCTGGTGCCGGCCAAATACATTCAGAGCGGAGAATCCATTTTGGGAGAAACCCGGTATTACGCGGAAATTTCCCGCGCGCTCAACCGTATGCTTGACGTCCTGCTGAAGCAGCCGTCTGTGACGGTCTGAGGGGTTTTCCTCCGTAGCTTTTGAAGGGCTTTTTTGATATCTTAGGTTCTGTTGACCTTGTGGATGCTGGCAGCGACAAAACAGATTGCCAGCAGCACGAGGAACGACGAGGAAGGCGCACCCAATGCGGTGCGTCGACGAGGAGAGACGAAGTGATGCGAAGCAAGATCTTTTGTCCCAAAGGGTTGTGGCGGCGCAAACCCTGCTCCAGCGTTGCGCTTCCTCGGCATAGCGCAGCGACTATGCAGTCGTCAGCGCGCCTTGGATCACGGGCTTGCGGCGCTCACAACGCTGCTCACATTTACAAGGTCAACAGAACCTAGGCAGTCATGAGAAAAAAGCGGTTTTTGATGCTCCTTTTGGTCGCCGGGATTTCTGTTTTTCAGGGATGTTCCAAACGCGATCTTATGTCGAAGATTTATATGTTGAAGGCGGAGAACGCGCTTTCCGAGGCCGCTCTTCAGAAAGAGAAGAAGGTTTCGTATGATGACCGGGTCAAGTATTACCAGACGGCCTGCAGTAATTTTCGCGGCGCTTATGACCTTAACCCGGATGTTTTTACTCTGAACCGGATTGAATCAGCCGCCGATGCCTGCTGGCGGGCCGGAGACGCGGAAAACGAAGAGGTTTTCAAGATTTTTGAAGAGGACTATTCTAAAAAACACCCGCAGGAAGTCGAGCATGGTGACTCCGGCGTAGCGATGATGGAAATGGGCTGATTATGGCAGATTTTAATTATCAGGAAACTTTTTCAACTGGACCGGATACGACCGCGTACCGGCTTCTTTCCAAAGAGCATGTTTCTGAAGAAAACGTGGGCGGACAGAAATTCCTGAAAGTGGCGCCTGAGGCGCTGACAATTCTTGCCCGGCAGGCCTTCATCGATGTTTCGTTCTATCTGCGCACCGCGCATTTAAGCAAGGTGGCGGCCATCCTTGATGATCCTGAAGCTTCCGAAAATGACCGCTTTGTGGCCCTGACCCTTTTGAAAAACGCGGACATCGCGGCCAAACTTTCCCTGCCTTCCTGCCAGGACACGGGGACTGCCATTGTGTTTGCCAAAAAAGGCCATCAGGTTTTGACCGACGGGCAGGACGAAAAATATCTGACCCGGGGGATTTACGAGACGTTTCAGGAAAAAAACCTTCGTTATTCCCAGATGGCGCCGCTGAGCATGTTTGAAGAGAAAAATACCGGCACCAATCTTCCCGCGCAAGTCGAGCTTTACGCTTCCAAGGGCGCTTCCTACGACTTTCTTTTTCTGGCCAAGGGCGGGGGATCTGCCAATAAAAGTTTTCTTTTTCAGGAAACCAAGTCTCTTTTGAACGAAAAATCGCTCATAAAGTTTTTGAGTGAAAAGCTTTTCAGTCTCGGGACCGCGGCCTGCCCGCCGTATCACATTGCCGTGGTCATCGGCGGGACTTCCGCGGAGGCCACGCTCAAGGCCGTCAAGCTTGCTTCCGCGGGATATTACGACGGATTGCCAACCTCCGGAGACGCTTCCGGCCGTGCTTTCCGCGATCTGGAATGGGAAAAGAAAGTTCTTCAGCTCTCGCAGGAAACCGGCATCGGAGCGCAGTTCGGCGGAAAATATCTGGCCCATGACGTGCGCGTGGTGCGCCTGCCCCGGCACGCGGCTTCCTGCCCGGTCGGTATAGGCGTCAGCTGCAGCGCGGACCGGAACATCAAGGGAAAGATCACTAAAGACGGAATTTTCCTGGAGCAGCTTGAAACCAATCCGGGCCGGTTTCTTCCCGACGCGTCAAAAATCCATTTACAGAAACCCGTGCCGGTGAACCTGGACAGGCCTATGGAAGAAGTTCTCAAGGAGCTTTCGCGTTATCCGGTCAAAACGCCGCTCAGCCTGAGCGGGACTTTGATCGTGGCGCGTGATATCGCGCATGCGAAAGTCGGGCAGATGATTGAGCAGGGAAAACCCATACCGGATTATTTTAAAAAGCATCCCATTTATTACGCCGGTCCGGCCAAAACTCCGCAGGGGATGCCGACCGGAAGTTTCGGCCCTACAACCGCCAGCCGCATGGACGGGTATGTCGAAGAATTTATGAAGATGGGCGGCTCAAAAATCATGCTGGCCAAGGGCAACCGCTCGAAGGCCGTCACGGACGCATGCAAGCGTTACGGCGGTTTTTACCTGGGCTCGATCGGCGGTCCGGCAGCGATTCTTGCCGCTGAAAATATTCTCCAGGTGGAAACCGTGGATTTCGAAGACCTGGGTATGGAAGCTGTCCGTAAAATCAAGGTGCGGGATTTTCCGGCCTTTATTGTGGTGGATGACAAGGGGAATAATTTCTTCGACCAGCTATCGTCTTTTTCAGTTCAGGAAAACTGACAGGAGGAAGGGAATGTTTGGAAAATTCAAGGACATGATGAGCCAGGCCCAAATGGCGCAGCAGCTCATGAAAGACAAGAATTTCATGGCTTTTATTTCACACCCCAAGGTCCAGGAGCTCCTTCGCGACCCGGAATTTCAGGAAGCCGTGAAAAAGCAGGACCAGTCCAGGCTGCTTTCCAACCCCAGGTTTGCCGCCCTGCAGCAGGACCCCGAGCTGGCCGGGCTTTTGAAAAAAACAGATATCTTCAAGTCCATGAAACCAGGGCTTTAACCCGGGAGGGTTTTGGCCGTTAACTATGGTATACTTTTTCAAGCCATAAGTTGAAAGGCAGGAGATATGGACAAGAAAATCCTGATTGTGGACGATGAGCCGGCCATCCGCCAGATGCTCAACGACCTTCTGAAAAACGAGGGTTTTTCCGTTCTCGAAGCCGCGGACGGGAAAAAAGGCCTGGATGAAGCGAAAAAGCATGTTCCTGACCTTGTGGTCCTGGACGTCAACATGCCGAAAATGGACGGCTTCAAGGTTCTCGAGAACCTGAAGAAAGACAAGAAGACCCGCGATATCCCCGTTATCATGCTGACCAGCAAAAGCTCCCAGGAAGACATCACTCAGGGCATACAGCTTTACGCGGACAAATATATTCCCAAACCGTTTGATGCCGCTCATTTTTTAACGGAAGTCAAAAAGACTTTTCAAGCCAGGGGGATTTTTTAATGGAAGACATGCCGGGACGAATGGACACCAACCGAGTTGATGTGATCGATATGCTGACCGACGCATGGAAAATTTACGGCTCTTCCTGGCTTCAGGTTCTTACCCTTGTGGCGGTTTTAATGACGCCGCTATTTTTATTTTCCAATCTCATTGGCGTTGAGAAATGGTCGCGGGAGCCTAACGGTTTTCTGCGCCAGGACAAAGTCCAGATTGAAGAGACCCTTCCTCCGGATCAGGCTCCCGCAGCTCCGGCTTCCGGAGGAGTGGAAACTTCGCCTGAAGCTTCCGCTCCGCAGGAGCCGCTCAGCGAGACCCTTAAAAAGGTTTACTGGGGACGCGTCATTCTTTTTATCGTTTTAACGGTGCTGGGCATTGTGGCGTCTCTTGTTAAAATGCTCGCACTCTGTTACATGGCGGATGATTTCAGGCGCGGCGCGGCCCCTCTCTGGTATCCCGCGGTCACGCGCGCTTTCAGCAAGCTGCTGGATTCCGCGGGTACTGCGATTTTATCTTCGCTTATCCTGATCGGCCTGGCGTTTCTTCTGCTGGTTCCTTCCATTATTTACAGTATTTATTATTCCTTTGCCCAGATGGCCGTGGCTTTCCGCGGCCGGAAGGGTATGGACGCGCTTTCCTACAGCAAGTCCGTAGCCACAGGTTCCTGGTGGAAAATTCTGGGAGTTACGCTCGTGGCCGGCCTGCTGGTCATTATGGCCTCGCTCCTGGCAAACGGATTTTTCGGGCTTTTGCAGGGCGTGTTTAATGTGCCCATTTTAAGCGGCCTTTTACCCATGATTGCGCAGGAAATGCTGAGCGCGTTTTCGGTTCTGGTCACAGCCGTGCTTTTCTTCAAGC
>CAZIQJ010000074.1:0-9646 GCA_964541285.1 uncultured bacterium
TAGGAATAAAACGTGCCCAGCGCCGCGAACACGCCAAAACTCTGGATCGCAGGCACAGGCGTCAGCGCCAGGGAAATAAACCCGAGCACGGCCACGAAATGGGTCAGGAAGCACGGCACGCCCAGCTGGTCGATCGTGGAAGCCACGGCTTCCTTCATACTGGGCTGGGTCTGGCGGATTTCAAAAAACAGATTCATGAGATAAATCGAATTGATAACCGAAACAATCATGATGACAGGCGCGAGCAGCGACGTCATCAAGTTGAGCTGCTCACCCAGGATCGCGATGGTCCCCATGGTCCAGCAAAGTGTCATGAACACAATGGACATGGCCAGCACCATGCAGGTGAAGCTGCGGTAAATAATGAAAGTCGTCAGGATCAGCAGGATGGTGATCATGGGAACGAAAGTGAACTGGTCGCGGCGGATCAGCCGGATAAAGTCGTACTGCTCCACGGGCGAACCCGCGATATAGAATTTCAGCCCCTGCTTTTCCTCGGACTTCAGGATCTCGCGGATCTGCTCAATGGTAGAGCCTGAAAGATGCACGTCCTTGCTTGCCTGCTTGAGATACACCAGGATGTTGGCCACCCGGCCGTCTTTGGAAACCAGGTTATTTAAGTAGAGCTCATTACTCAGGACGCTTTTGCGCACTTCCTTCATGGACTCTTCGCCGGAAAGCGCACCCTCCAGCGCGGGCACGATCTTGACGCCGATAAACTTGTGCCGGATGTCCATAGCATTGGAAAGCGACAGCACACGCTCCACATTGCCGAGCTTGCCGATCCTCTCAGTCAGCTGGGAAAGCCGCTTGAGGTTCCGGTTGGTGAACAGGTTGTTGGTGGACATGGCGACCGCGATCATCTGGTCGCTGCCATAGCGCTCGCTGTATTCCCGGTAATAGAGGTATTCGTGGGACTTCTTGTTGAAGAGGGTCTCCATCGAGGGGTCGATCTGCAGACGGAGAATGGCCTGCCCTGTGATCACAGTCACAAGGATAAGGCCCAGAAAGATGGGCCACTTGAACCGATGTACAAATAAAGCGAAACCGCGAAACATTGAGAGTATTCTAAATCATGCCGGGTAAAAATGAATTAAAAAAATTGTTCTTTGTATGGTATTATTTTCGGCAATGATGCCCTTTTTGTGGATGTTTCTTTTTATGACCGTTGTGCTGGGATGGTCCGCCAGGATCTACCAGCTGCGCAAATCCCTGTCCCTGATGCCTTATGTCAACCCCGGCTCAAGGCCGCTGGACAGCAAAAAAAAGATTTCCGTCGTTATTCCCATGAAAAACGAGGGGGCCAATGCCCGCGCCTGCGTGGAAGCCCTCCTGAAGCAGGACTACCCCTCTTTTGAGGTCATTACGGTCAATGACAACTCTTCGGATGGGACAGGCAAAATCCTGGAAAGCCTGCCCATAACCGTGGTGCACAACACCACGCCCACGCCGGAAGGCTGGACCGGCAAAACCTTTGCCATCACCCAGGGCGTTCCCAAAGCCACGGGCGACTGGCTTCTATTTACGGACGCGGACACCCGCCATGAACCCACCAGCCTGTCAGCAGCCCTGGCGCATGCCCAGTCCAAAGACCTGGAGTTCCTGACGCTTCTGCCCCGCTGCCTGGCTGAAAGCTTCTGGGAAAACCTGGTCCAGCCCATGGCCATGGCTTTTCTGGGCCTTTGGTTCCCTATCCAGAAAATCAATGACCCCGCGTCAAAAGTTTATTTTGGAAACGGACAGTATATTCTGATTTCGCGCCGTCTTTATCAAAAACTGGGCGGGCATGACGGCGTAAGGGCCGAATTCCTGGAAGATTTCGGGCTGGCCAAAAAAGTGAAGGAAGGAAATTTCAGGGGCGAGTGCGCGCTAGGGACCGGTGTCTACGGCACGCGCATGTATGAGTCTTTCGGCGCCATCTGGCGCGGCTGGAGACGCATTTACCTGCACGCTTTCTGCAAAAATCCGGCCGTGCTTTTGATGCACGCTGTGGAAACGTTTACTTTCTCAGTACTTCCTTTTATCGCTTTTTTTCTTTCCCCCGCCGGTATCCGGGGCGGTTTTCTGGCCATCTGCATCCTGGCCTGGATCATTTCCTTCCGCGCCTACAAAATCGTGGACGCGAAAAAAAGTTTCGCGTTCTTTCATCCAGCGGCCGCGCTCCTTATTTTTCTGTACCTTCTGGACGCCTGCAAAATCGCGGTGACCGGGCAGAAGACCGTCTGGCGCTGATCAACCTTTTCCCCGGAAGAAACCCTTCCGGCAAACGAGAGTCAGCTGAAATGTTCCAAACCCGATCCACCCCAGCCCTGAAATCCGTCCTCTTTCGGCTGCTCATTCCAGTCTCCATCGCCGCAGCTTTCATCCTCTGGCGTTTTCAGGTTTTTAATTTAACCCACCCGGCCTACTTCGGAGAACATGATCCTATTTACCTTCTTGGCCAGGTTGGGGAAGAGCTTTTCCGCGGAGCCGTGGCAAAAGAGTTCATGTCAGGAACGCAGCTGCCTGTATGGGCTTACCGGCCGGACAATTATGCCGGCGGCTTTTATGTCATCGTGACCCTTTTGCCTTTTTTCTTCAAAATCTTCGGGTTTAAAATCCTGGCCCTCAAGGCGCTGGGCATCATCATCACATGCCTGACCCTGCTGACCTGGTACGGGATCCTGGCAAAATACCTGAACCAGCGCACCGCCCTGTTTTTTTCCCTGTTTTATACCTTTGCGCCCTTCCGCTATATCACGCATTCTTCACTTGTACTGGGCGACCATGCTGAAACCTGCCTGCTGAGCGCGCTGACCGTGTTGTTATTCTTCAGGGTGCGCGAGCTTCCTCCTGCCCGCAGAAAACTTTCATACGCGGCCCTTGGCCTGCTTGCGGGGTTCAGCCTGTGGTTCGCGTATATTTACGCGATCACGCTCGCCGCACTCCTTGTTTTTCTGGCCATTAACCGCTGGTGGAATTTTTTCAGCCGCCGCGGCGTACTTCTTTGCATGGCAGGGTTTCTGCTGGGGTTCTCATTCTGGCTGGCCTTTAATTTCCACAGCAATTTTTCCGGCATGTTTGTCCGCGGGAAGGCACTCTGGCAGATTTTTAAAATCCAGAACCTTTGGGCGCCGTTTTTTTCCCACACGGAGTTTTTCCTGTACCGCCTCTGGGAAGACATGGAAATGCCTGATCTCTTCCACCCTCCCTACAATCTTAACCTTTCGATTTATGTGGCGTTGACCTCGGTCATCATGCTGGCGGCCATGGCTGAAATAATCCTGAAAAAGCCGCAGGAGCGCCGCCTTTTATTCGCGGGGCCGGCAGGCTTCAGCCTGATCTATGTTTCTGTTTTTCTGATGCTCCAGCAGATGTCAGATGTTGTAGGCATGCGCTTTCTGGTTCCCCTGCTTCCTTTCGGAGTTGTGCTGATAAGCTGGAAAATGGCCGCACTGAGCGAATCACGGCCGTGGACCGCGCTGCTTGCCGCCGTCGTGATCCTGGTTCCCGCGATCCTCTGCACCACGCAGCGTTTTGATGCCCGGCTGGCCGGTGAGTACCTGGAACGCAAAGGGTACTCTATCCAGCCGCTTGGCTTCCTGCCCCTGACAAAACCTGAAATCGAGGCTGTGCTTAAAAGGAATTTTTCTGAAGTTCCGCGGGCCGACAAAACGGGTTATGTCAAAGCCTATGTCCGGTCGCTGGCTCTTGAGGGTAACAATGCCGCGAGGGAAATCTCCAGCGCCGCACTTGCTGTGCCTGAAGAATACCGGAATTTCTTCGCCTACTTTGCCGGCCGGGAAATTATGCTCCGGAACGGCGACCCCGCGGCCGCAGTCAAACTAATCGCTCCGCTCCACATTATGGACCATGGTCTTTTCGAGCAGGCCAGCCGGGGTATTTTCGGAGCAACTATCCAGCTTGGGTTTTCACACTCCGAGCTTGAGGAGTTCAAAAAAGACATTCCTCCGGATCTGATTCACAAGCTTGAAGCTTCGGAAGGATTTGCTTTCAGCAAAAAACATTTCAGCAGACATTCTTCCGCGGATGAATTCTTCGGAATGGCGGACAAAGAAACAAAAGATTACCCTCCGCTGAAACGTGAAAGGTTTATTCGCGGCATCGGGCGGTATTTATACCGCACGTGGAGCATGGACCCGAAATATTCAAGCGTCCAGCCCCGCGATTTCATGGCTTTTCCTGAAGAAATGAAGCAAGACCTGTTCCGCGGAGCGGCCCAGCAAATGCTGAGGAAGCATGTGGTATACGCCAGCTCACCGGTCCTGTGGCAATGGAATTCGTTTTACCTGGGGCTTGAGGACGAAGAAAGCCGGAAATTATTGAAACAAGGGCTGGTTTTTGCGCTCAGCCGCCAGAAACTGCCCGCCTCTTCCCTGCCTCTGGGTAAAATGGCGGGACTGCGTCATTTTAACTTTGAAGAGGCCGTCGCAGGCCTTTCCGGAGAGAGCGCCTAAAACGGGTCTTTCTCACCCGCCAGAAAAATCTTTTTCATTTTTTCCAGCATGGTTCTCTTGGTTTCCAGCTCTACCGTGTCCCGGTCAACGGACTCGAGTTCTTTGGCCCTGGGGTCTTCGGGATTATAAGCGCTGGGCTTTCCATCCCGGTACCTGCCTCGCTCGTAAAAGAAAATCAGGATGTCCTCATACTCATCCATGGCTTTACAAAACTCCGGATTCTGTAATCTGAACTGCTGAAGCTCAAAACTCATACCGCCTCCTTAGGGCCTGTTTTCAAGCCGTGGCCTGAGCCAGGGTTTTCGCGACCGCTTTCGCGATTTCCTCAAGATCATGTTTGAGCAATTCCTGGCCGTCGCCCCCGGTAATGTCCATTCCGCCGTAGGCGCTTCCGGCGCGGCGGTCCGCGAATTCAAAAACAATTTTTCCGGTTTTCAGGTCTTTTAAATACCCTTCGGCCTGCACCTTGGCGTGTCCCGCGCCAAGTTCTCCCGCAAACCAGCGCATGCCCGCGTTGCCTGGCTTCAGGTCGGTGATGGCGGTGGCCAGCTCGTAATCAAAACCCGAAGCATCCTTGACTTCACTTTTGGCCACGGCCTTTAATTTCGTCTCGCTTGAAAACGCGTCTACCAGCATAGTCTCAAAATCTTTCTGCGCGCTGGCCGCGGAATAATTCGCGTTCTCTTTCAAATCCTTAAGCTCAGGCAGCGCGACCAGAACTCTTTCTCCGCTTTCAATACCGGAAGACGCGTCCACATACATCTTTTCAAGGTATTCGCCTTCAGAAAGCTTCTGGTAATCTTCGAGAAAACCCGAAGGTTTTACGTGGGCGCAGCCCAGCGCAGAAGCGAGAAAGAAAGCCACAAATCCCCATTTAAGCTGAAATCGCATTTTAATCCTCCGTTAATTTGGTTACTTTCGGTTATCTGCCTAAAAGCGGAATAATTTCATCTCTCAAAAGAATCAGCTGAAGCTTCAGGCGGTCCGAGTTGCGCTTTTCCTGCGCTGCCTGCGAAAAAGTCCAGTCGGGAGACAGGTTGGCCAGCATGGGCAGCCAGCCCGTCCAGGCTTTGCTGAGCCATTTGTATTCAGCTTCCAGCTTCGTGGAATCCGGGTTCCGGGCCGCCCGGATTTGAAAAATATACGAAGGGCTGTAATCACTCATGACAGGCACAAGCCCGAGCGTCATAATCAAAACTGAAGCTTCAGGCGTGGCGCAAAGCGGCTGTCTGTATCCCTGCGGTTTCAGGTAAAAAACCACGTCCGCGGCGGAGTTTTCCCGCACCACATTTTTAAACAGCCCTGTGGCCTGAAGACGCCGGGTAAACTGGTCCGCATGAAAATTTTCATAACCGGATTCGGTTTTTTCCGCGATTTCCACGCGCGCCACAAGATTGGAATAAGGAGACTGGCCGGAAACAGAGCGTTCTCCGGAATCAAGCCTGCGGGGCTGCTGGTAAGCCGCGCAGCCGGAAAGCATGACTGCCAGAAAAATCGGCAGGAACCTGCTCATTTAGTAGATAAGGAAGGACTGGGCCAGCTCCGGGTTTTTCGCCATGCGCGCCCGGGCGGTTTCAACGTTGTAGTACGGCATTTCAGGGAACAGATGATGGAGGAAGTGTCCGCTGATTTCTCCCCCGGTCAGATAATTAACGAACGCGGGGAAATGATAGGTCTTGGTCCTGCGCCAGAGCGTGGAAGAATCTTCCAGAAAACGCGGGTCATAATGCTGAAACTGCCCCAGATAATGCGCCCAGTTCTTGACCAGCAGCATGGGGAAAGCCCAGCCCCAGGCAATCCAGGGAAGATAACGCGCAGCGACCAGAAAAAGCGCCCACTGCCAGAGCGCGGTCAGCCGCGCCTTGCGGACTTCTTCGTCTTTCACTTTGACGTAATCCGCCTGGTTCCACTGCTCAAGCGGGACCGTGTTCATGTAACGGTCATCGTCCCAGCCCGGCACATGGCCGCCCACAAAAGTCAGTTCCAGGAAGTAAAAAATCTGCTGAAGCGTGCCGCCCTTTTTCATCTGCAGGTAGCGCTGCGTCCCGTAATGATGGTCCACATCAGTTTCATGAAACGGCCGGGCGTGATGATTCAGGTGCGCGCGGGTGTAACGGTTCAGACGCTTGGGCGCGTTAAAGACCGCCAGGCTGTAAAGCCGGTCCATGAGCTTTTTGGCAAACGGACTCTGCGCAGAATTGCGGTGCGTCATGTGGTGATGGATCGTGACATTGATCAGACAGAACCAGAAAAAGGCGCTGATGGCGCCGAAGAAAATTTTCAGGAGCAGAAACGGGCTGATCAGGGTCAGGAGCGTGGAGTTCAGCAGCAGCGCGCCGACCAGCGCCAGATGGATGTAAAGCTTGAGGTCGTCTTTTTCAAACAGGTCCGGATTTTCTGCCCGGAACCTGTTGAGGACTTCTTCTTCATGCTGAGGGTTCAGTGTGACTTCGTTCATGACTGGACGACGAGATACCCCGCGTGAACCGCGTAGCCGATCAGGACGCGCAGAAAAGCCTCATCGGTCGTAACAAATTCGACCCCTGTGCCTTCCAGCGCCTTTTCGGTGTTGGTGATGTCAAAAGTAAGGTTGTCATTGAGATAGCCCAGGTACGGCTCAAGCATCTGGAAAACCGTCTGGCTCAGAGGATCCAGATTTTCTTTCTTGAAAGACTCGGGCGGAATAATCTTGATGGGCGGCACGTCCGGATAGTCCTCGTCCTTGACCTTGAGAAGCATGCCGATGGTCGGAGGCTCAGGGCTGACCAGATGAAAGCATTTACCAACGGAATCGCTTTGTTTCGCGATAACGCGGCTGGCCTTGATGACGAAATCAATGGGGACAATGTTAAAGGAGTTGTCCGGATGCGTGGGCAGCGTGGAAATAATCCCATGCGCGAAAAGTTTCATGAACGGGTAAATCACGTTGAACTCTGAAACCTCACCGGTTTTGGAATCCCCCACCACAATACTTGGCCGGAAAATCGTGACCGGCAGGCCGGCTTTCATGGCTTCGCGGACTTTGGTCTCAGACTTGAACTTGCTGGATTCGTAAAAGTTGGCGAACGCGGGGCGCTCAGGCAGGCCGTCTTCCATGGCATGATACGTCTGCTTGCTGCCGGAGGCGTAGGCCGTAGAAAAATAAAAGAACCGCTGGAGCTTTCCGTTTTTGCGGAAGTCCCAGGCAAGTTTCAAAGCTTCCGTGGTGCCGCCCAGGTTGATGCGGGTGCAGTCTTCTTCGCTCCCGTTTAAGGCGGTCAGCGCCGCAATATGGTAAAACTCGTCAATAACGCCGCGCAAATGCGTCAGGTCTTCGGCGGTCAGGCCGAAATCAGGGAGCGTGATGTCCCCGTTCAGGACTTCAACGCGCGTGGCCAGTTCTTTTTCAAGGCCGTAGGCCGAAAGAATCTTGCGCATGCGGTCCCAGTGCGAAAGCCGGCTGGACCTGCGGACAAGGACGTATAATTTTTCATTGCCGTTCAGAAGAATGTCACGGACAAACTCTTTTCCAAGGGTTCCGGTCACCCCCGTCACGAATAAATTTTTAGCGCGCTCAGCTGTCATAACGTTTCAAGGCGAGACAAATGTTCTGCCCTCCGAAACCAAAAGAGTTTGATAAAGCGACGTTCACGTCCGCTTCCCTTGCGTGATTGGGCACATAGTCCAGATCACAATCCGGGTCCGGCTCTTCATAATTGATCGTCGGCGGGATCAGCCTGTCCCGCATGGTGAGAAGGCAGGCGATGAGTTCCACAACGCCTGCGGCTGCAATCATATGTCCAAGCATGGACTTGATGGAACTGACCGGGACTTTATAAGCATGCTGCCCCAGGGCCTTTTTAATGACAAGGGTTTCAATCGCGTCATTGACGTGCGTGGCCGTGCCGTGCGCGTTAATGTAATCAACGTCCTCAGGAAGCAGGTTCCCCTTTTCCATGGCCATTTCCATGGCGCGGCAGGCGCCCTTGCCTTCCGGGTCCATGTCCGTCATGCGGTAAGCGTCCGCGGTCGTGCCATAGCCCACAACTTCACCGTAAATGCGCGCGTTGCGCTTGATGGCATGCGACATTTCCTCAAGAATAACCACGCCCGCGCCTTCAGCCAGAACAAAACCATCGCGGTTCTTGTCAAAAGGACGAGAAGCCTTTTCCGGTTCATTGTTGCGGGTGGAAAGAGCGGTCAACAGGCTGAAGCCCGCCACGCCCAGAGGATAAATCATGGAATGAGAACCGCCGGACATGACCAGATCAGAATCACCGCGGCGGATCCATTCATAAGCCTCGCCAATGGCCTGGGAAGACGCAGCGCAGGCCGTCAAACAATTTGAAACAGGCCCGCGGATATCAAAGCGGCGGGACAAATGCGTCACCGTCATGAAAGGCTGGGCCTCAAGTTCCTTCAGGCCGGTCATGTGGCGGTCCGCGTTATGGATGTAACGCGCCTTGTCCACGGAAGAACCGCTGTGCCAGGAGTCCCCCATGGTTTCCACGAAAGAACCAAAATCAATGCCGCTGTCGCCCGCGCCAAAATAAATTCCGAAACGCTCGGGGTCAATATTGAAGGGGCGCAGGTAGGAATCCTGAAACGCTTCTTCTGCGGCCTGCAGCGCGAAAAAAGTGCTGCGGCTGGCGTGCTGCAGCGCGGGGTCGCGCTTCAGCCATTTATCAAAATTGAAATCTTTGACTTCGCCCGCGATCTTGGTCGGAAATTCACGCGCGTCAAAAATGGAAATCTTGCCGATGCCGGAGCGGCCGGTCAAAAGGCCTGACCAGGTCTGGCGCACGCTCAATCCGAGCGGCGAAACAGCTCCGATGCCCGTGACAACAACGCGGCGGCTCATGCTTTCCTCAAAACCAGGGACGCGTTCTGTCCCCCAAAGCCGAAAGAATTTAAAAGAAGGCGGCGGATAGAAGTGTGTTCTGCCTTGCCGCGCACAAAAGGAAGGTCGCAATCCGGGTCCGGTGTTTCAAAATTGGCCAGGGGCGGCACCAGGCCCTCATGAAGCGCCAGCGCGGCCGCGCTGAACTCCACACCGCCGGAACCATAAACCAGATGCCCGGTAATAGGCTTGACTCCCGTGACGCGCAAATGCTTCAGCGAATTTTCAAAAACAGAATTGACCGCGCGCGCTTCCGTGATGTCGTCCTGCGGAACGCCGCTGCCGTTGGTAATCAGCATATCAATTTCCC
>CAZIQJ010000075.1:0-1385 GCA_964541285.1 uncultured bacterium
GATGCGAAAGACCCGTCATCACGGTCAAGGCTTTCAAAATAAGCTTTTGAAAGAAGAAAAACCGATGGTTCGCCTGAAACCTTGAAATAAACCGACTGCGTTTCGCTATCCTCCGCGCCGGCGGTCCAGGTTTTCTGGACACCGCCGTCAAAAGTCAGCTTCATCTCAAAAGAAGGTTTTGAAAAACCATAATCCCTGGCCGCGGAATCCAGGACTTTTTCAGCCGTCCATTCTCCCATGGAATAAAGAAACTGGCTGACCTTGTCGGAATCCACGGCAAACGGAATGCCGGGACGCGAGTACTTCCACTTTGCTCCGGCCTCATAGACAAGCAAAGTCTGCGGCGCGGTCTTTCCCGGCTTGATTATTTCAACGCTCCTCACCTTGGACGAGTCGACTCGCAGAAAATCACGCGCGGCCCAGAAACTCAGGGACGGCTTTGGGCCGTCGGATTCTCCAAAAATACCGGCATAAGACCAAAGCCCGGTGTTCACCAAATAGACAGAATCAGATCCTTTTTTTCTGAGAAAAACGCCGGAGCCGGACCTCTTGGAACCCATGATGAGCTCAACCGAGGGCTCCAGCGTAATATGGAAAGAGCCTGAGTCGGCAATCCCGAAATCAGAAAAGATATCCTTGCTGGAACCGCGCAGCTCGCCTTTGACGCCGCGAAGTTCTTTCAAGAATTCTTCGACTTTCTTTTCGTCCGCGCGCGCGTCTGAAACCCCGGGAAGGATCCATTTGCCGCCTTCCTTGAGGATCTCCGCCTTCAATGCAGGATCAGGAGCCGCCTGCCCCTCAACGATTTTCTCTATGGTGATTTTGCGGACGGCCGCGGGATCAAAAGAGATATCCAGGGAAGAATACTCTTCAACAGCAAGTTCAGCGGGCCTGTGAAACTGCTTCAGCGTCACGCCCGCAGCCAGAACCGCCAGAATAATCAGCAGTGTCCAGAGCTGACGGGTCTTCATTTTACCAAAGCCAGAGTTTTGAGGTAGGTCTGTTTGGCCTGCATGCGCAGGAACACACGGGCGGCACCGGCCGCGGCCGCAAGTCCGGGGACAAGGAACATGACGAAAAATTTCCAGCCCACTTTGGCGGGCGCGGAAACACGTTTTATAGAACGGTCTATAGGCTGCTTGGACCGGATCTGGACCAGCGCGTCGCCCAGCGTCAGCGTGTCAGCGGAGTTCATGAAAAAGTTCATGTGGCCGCCGCCGCGAAAAAGACTTTTCTGAAAAGGAGTGCTGGCGCCGATAAGGATCAGCTTGCCCGGTGCGGGCGTAACGGCCGCGGGCGCTGCGGCCTGTGCGGCTGCGGGCTGAATATCAACGCGGAGAAGGTCGTATTCGATCGGCGACAGCGGGACGGGCTCGCCGCGGAGC
>CAZIQJ010000075.1:1395-3913 GCA_964541285.1 uncultured bacterium
CTGCGCGGCTGCGGCTTCGCCTTCTTTCTTTGACCATTCAGGAACCGCCTTGCCTTCATAAGCATCCGCGAACTGGCCTTCCGCAAAAACAGCAAGGGGCAGCGGTCCTTTACGGCTGTCCGGCCGGATATTCAGCTGGGCAGGCTTGATCAGACCTTCCTGAAACGGAACCGTCCAGGAATCGCGGGTTGAAAACAGCAGCTTCTGGAGTTTCAGATTCTGGGATTTGATTTTGTCTTCGTCAATTTTCAGGCCCGTTCCCCAGAGATAAAAGATCGGCGAAAGATGCGCGGTAATGGAAGCGTCCGGGTTCATGCCGCTTTCATTGACCAGAATCTGGACAGGCACCTTGACAGGCACGGACATTTCAAAAGGCCCCATCCTGGCGCCGCCGCTGAGATTAATCACGTCATGCTGCTGGTCAACCAGAATGCCTTCATCCACCTCAAGGCCCCAGGCTGAAAGCAGTTCATTTACACCGGGATTGTTTTTGCTGGCAACAATTTTCAGGCTCTGGTCCGCGGCCTCGTACTGATAATCATAATTCTGAACAGCCATGAAAACCGACCCGCCGGAACGCAAAAAGCGGGAGATTTCATACCTCTGCCGCTCATTCAGATCCTTGGGCTCAAAAATCATAAGGGTTTTGGTGCCCGCCGGAATGGGTTCCTGCTCCGTCAGCTGAATGCGGGAAACTTCATATCCTTCATACTCCAGCGCCATCTGAAGAAGCTCATAGGCATCCTCGCGGTAGCCTGACTGAGCCTGTCCGCCAAGCTGCTGAAGAAGCGCCTGCAGCTGAGGATCCACGGCCCTTTCCTGATACGGCGCGAACAGCGCGATTTTCGGAGTTTCGGGGAGCGTCAGACGGTAAGTGCGCGCCATGATCAGGTATTCCAGTTCCTGAAGATTGTCGGGAATGATCCGGGGAATCATTTCTTCGGGTTTTTCCTTGTAAGCAATGCTCAGCGCGGAATAAACCAGGCGCACCGCGACTTCATCGGACTCCACGGCGCGGACCTGAAAAGGCTGGATTCCTTTTTTTTGCAGCTGTTTCTCAAGGCTTTCTTCGCCGGGCTTGCCGTCGTTCTCGACAATGTTCGCGGCCTCCATGTGAAAAATCTTGTACTGGAAATTTCCGCCCGAAGCCACGCGCAATTCATCCAGCTTGTCGACGACTTCCCGCTCAATGGTTTTCATGCCTGTGGGCATTTTGTCCGCGGGTGAAACGTAATACTTGGCCAGCACCGGCGCTTTCAGATCGTGGAAAATACTGCGGGTGGACGGAGAAACAGTGTAGGTTTTGCTCTCAGTCAAATCAAAACGGCCAAACGGCGAGCCTGCCAGCAGCCAGTTTCCAGCCAGAAAAATTCCCAGGCAAACCGCGACCGCGGCCGAGAAAACTTTTTTGGCTCCGGGCTTCATGCGGCCCTCAAACCAGTACCCGTTCAGGACCAGAAAAATCACAGTGCCGACGGTAAAATACAAAACATCTCCGCTGTCCACAACGCCCTTGGCAAAAGATTCATAATGCCCGGCGGATCCGAGAAAATTGCGCAGCAGAGTGCCAAGCCCGGGAACCCAGCCGTCAACCGAGGTGGCGATAAATTCCGTACCTGTGAGATAAAGGGCAAAACAGATAATCATGGCCAGGATGAAAGCCACGATCTGGTCACGGCAAAGACCGGAAATGAAAATCCCTATGGAAAGAAAGAAAGCGCCCAGAAAAAAGGCCCCGATATAACCGCCCGCAATGGCGCCAAAATCCGGATGCCCCAGGAAGTGCAGCATCAGCGGGAGGGTCAGAGTCGAAACCAGCGCGGCCGCGTAAAACACAAGGCTGGCCAGAAACTTGCCCAGCACCAGCGCGTGCGTGCCCATGGGAAAAGTCAGAAGAAGCTCAAGCGTGTTACCGCGTCTTTCCTCAGCCCACAAGCGCATGGTCACAGCCGGAAGAAAAACTGAAAGCACGAAAGGCAGGAGCGAGAAAAAGGGGCGCATCTCCGCCAGCCCGATGACGAAAAACTGCGTCATGAACAGGCCGCCGTTCAGAAGGATAAAAACAATGATAAAAATGTAGGCGATGGCCGCGTTAAAATAAGCCGCGAGCTCCCGGCGAAAAACAGTCAGGACGGAAGCCAGACCCTTCATGCGCGGACCTTCTCTTTTTTGGGCGCGAGCAACGCGATAAAAATATCTTCCAGGCTCAGGTCATGTGCCGCGCCGCCCATGGCGCGTACCTGCTCGCCCAGTTCGCGCAAAGTTCCCTGCGCAATGATCTTTCCTTCATTGATGATGACGATGCGGTCCGCGATCGCTTCAACTTCAGAAAGAATGTGAGTGGAGAAAATAATGGTTTTGTTCTTCGCCAGATGTTTGACCAGTTTGCGGATCCCGATGATCTGCAAGGGGTCCAGGCCGGAAGTAGGTTCGTCCAGAATCAGGACCGCGGGGTCATGAATCAGAGCCTGCGCCAGACCCACGCGCTGGCGGTAGCCCTTGGAAACCTCGGAAAGGT
>CAZIQJ010000075.1:3923-9546 GCA_964541285.1 uncultured bacterium
TGTGCTTCCAGATAAAATCCAAGTCGCAGGCGTCCTTGACCCACCGCACGCGTTCGGCAAGCTTCGAGCCTTCAAGCCCGCGCGCCGCACCCACAAACTGCAGGTATTCGTCCACCTGCATATCCATATAAAGGGGCGCTGTTTCAGGAAGGTACCCGGTCCTTTTACGGATTTCTCCAGGCTGCTCCAGGATGTCAAAACCGTCCACAGAGGCCGTGCCGGACGAAGGGTGAAGGTAAGTGGTCAGGATGCGCATGGCCGTGGTCTTGCCTGCACCATTAGGCCCCAGAAGGCCCAGAATCTCCCCTTCCCGGGCCTGGAAGGAAATGCCCTGGAGCGCCTTGAAGCTTCCATATTGCATGGTGAGTGAGCGGACGTCGATCATAGACTCTATTGTCGTCAAAAACCGTAAAAGTTTAAGCGGATCCTAGCTGCGCCTGCGGCCAAAAATGCGCAGGAGAAACAGGAACATATTAATAAAGTCGAGATACAGCTGCAGCGCGCCCAGAACCGCGAGCTGGCCAGGGGCCGAAGAACCGCCGTTCTGGTGGATCCATTTCAGCTTCTGCGTGTCATAAGCAGTCAAACCGATAAAGACCGCAAGGCCGGCATAGGTCAGGATCCAGTCCAGGGCCGTGGACTTCAGAAAAATATTCACCGCACTCGCAATCAGAACACCCCAAAGGCCCATGACCAGGATGCCGCGAGCGGAAGAAAGATCGGTCTTCGTGGCCCAGCCAAAAAGGCTGACACCCGCGAAAGTCGAGGCGGAAATAAAAAAGGTCGTGGCAATGGAAGCGCCGGTGTAAGCCAGAAAAATGTAGCACAGGCTGACGCCGTTGAGCGCGGAGTAAACAAGAAAACCAATGGCCGCGGTTTGGGCGGAAATTTTGGTGATAGCGGCTGAAAGCCAGATGACAAGGCCCAGCTCCGCGATCATCAGGATCCAGAACCCTCCGCCCATGAGTGCCTTGAGCACGGTTTCGCTGCCTGCGGCCCACATGGCCACAACACCCGTGATGGCCAGGCCTGCGGCCATCCATTGATAAACACGCTGGATAAAAGTCTGTTCAGCGACTGCGCTGTAATTGCCGGAAAATTGCGGTTCCATAATTTCCCCCTTGAGGTTTTAGGACGGATTTATTCTAGCACTTTCAGGAATTTGCGCAACAAGCCGGCTGTCAGTGGCCGCCGCGCTTGCCCTGAAAATAACGGACCAGGCTGGTGAGCATTTTTCTGGGAAACAAACGCGCCCCCAGAGGCGTGATCTTGTTCATAAGACCAGGAAGTACCAGGCTTTTGCCCGCCATCAGGCCTTTATAGCCCGCTTCGGCCACAGGAGCGGCCTTCATCATGGTCAGCTCAAAAAGCCTGAGGTGCATCATGCCGGAAGTCTGCTGAAATTCCGATTCGGTCGGCCCGGGGCAAAGCGCGGTGACGGATACCCCCGTCCCCTGAAGCTCATTGGCCAGCGCTTCGGAAAAAGAAAGCACATAGGCCTTGGTGGCGTAATACACAGCCATAAACGGCCCGGGCTGAAAAGACGCGGTCGAAGCCACGTTCATGATTTTCCCGCTTTTATTTTTCAGCATGGGCGGTAGAAAAAAACGGGTCAGCTCCGTCAAGGTATTCATATTCAGCTGCATCATGTCCGCCTGCTGAGCGGGTTCGCCGTCATGAAAAAACCCGTACATGCCCACCCCGGCATTGTTGACCAGAATGTCGATCCGGATGCTGCGGGACTGCAGCTCGCCAAAAACCTGCGCGGCTGATCCGGGACGGCTCAAATCCTTGGGCAGGACCAGAGTTTCAGTTCCGTATTTCTGTCTCAGCTCTTCAGCGAGCCGGGAAAGTTTTTCCTGGCTGCGCGCGACCAGAACCAGCGGATGCCCGTGGCGCGCAAAGCAGCGCGCCAGCTCCAGGCCGATTCCGGCAGAAGCTCCTGTGATCAAGACGGTTTCAGATTTTGAGGAGTTCATTTTTGGGGAAGCACGGCTTCCAGTTTGGAAATAACTTCGGGGTCCATGGGGTCGACGCCCTTGTCAAAGCGCGCTATGACTTTCCCGTCCGGAGAAATCAGGAACTTGTTGAAGTTCCAGGAAATATCCCCTTTAAACTCGGTTTCCTCGGTCAGGTAATGATAAAGAGGATGGATTTTTTTACCCTTCACATCAATTTTTGAAAACATGGGGAACGTGACATTGTATTTCAGGCTGCAAAATTTTTTGATTTCTTCGTCGCTGCCCGGTTCCTGGAAAAGAAAATTGTTGGCCGGAAAACCCAGGATCTCAAGCCCCTTGCCTTTGTATTTTTGATAGAGCGCTTCAAGTGAGGCATACTGCTTGGTGTACCCGCATTTGGAGGCCGTGTTCACAATCAAAATGGCCTTGCCCTTGTAATCGGCCAGGGACTTTTCCTTGCCATCAATGGTTTTAGCGCTGAAAGAATAAATGCCGGTTTCGGCCGCGCCCGCGGACTTCATGACTCCCATCATCAGTAAAAATATTAAAAACGTTTTCATCAGGTCCTCCGTTTGGATTTTGTTATTATACAGGAACTTTCCCAGGCAGGCTATGCGGGGTTCAGCCCTTGATAAGCTTACGCAGATACTCCGCGAAATGGTTTGTTTTAAGCCCAAGATGCTGGCGGGCCTGTTCCCTGCAGCTGAAACCATCCATAATATAGAAGGAGCCGGGTCTGGCCCTGCGCAGGCTGGGCAGGAAGCCCTGCTCCGCCACCTTCAGCGATACGTCCTGATGCTGCTTCTGGAAACCAAAAGAACCCGCCATGCCGCAGCACCCGCTTTGCAGAAGTTCATAATCCGCTCCAAGTGAAGAAAGGATTCTTTCCTCATGGCTCATGCCTGCCAGCGCTTTCTGGTGACAATGGCCATGAAGCACGGCCCTGCCGGGAAATTTTACCGCTGTTTTTAAAGGCTTTCCGGACAAAAACTCCGCGAGCAGAAAAACCTGGGAAGAAAGTTTCAGCGCCAGAGGGTCCGAAGGAAAAAAGGATTTCAGCTCATCCTTGAAAACAGAAGCGCAGCTGGGTTCCAGGCAAATGACCGGAGTACCGGCTTCGATCTCGGAGTGCAGGCCGTTCAGGATATCCGCCAGAAACCGGCGGGCCTGCCCCAGCATGCCGGAGTCATAAAGCGGCCGGCCGCAGCAAAAAGACCGGCCGGGCAGCGCGACTTCAAAACCCGCGTGCTCCAGAACCTCAACAGCCGCGATCGCGGCCTCGGGATGAAAGTAATTGTGAAAAGTGTCGGGCCAAAGCAGAACTTTTCCAGCGCTTCCGGATGCTTTGCTTTTTCTTGAATGAAACCAGGCCTTGAACGTTTTCTCCGCGAAAACAGGTATTTCCTTTTCAGGCGCGATGCCGGCCATGCTTTTTAAAATACCGGAAATCAGCGGGGCTCGCGTCAGAAAATTGACCAGCGGCGCCGCGGCTGAAGCCAGCCTGGCGAGCCAGGGCAAAAAACCAAAAGCGTAAAGACTCAGCGGACGCAGCCTGCCTTTATAATACTGCGCAAGAAACTCGGCCTTGTACGTGGCCATGTCCACTCCGACGGGACATTCCGTCTTGCAGGCCTTGCAGGCCAGGCACAGGTCGAGCGATTCTTTGACCTGCGGATCGCGCCAGCCGCCCTTGACCACTTCCCCGCGCATCATTTCATGCAGAAGGTGCGCGCGGCCGCGCGTGGAATGCATCTCATCATTCGTGGCCATGTAGCTGGGACACATGACCCCTTCGTCTTTTTTCAGGCACTTGCCGACGCCGATGCACCGCTCCGTTGTTCTTGCAAAATTTCCGTTCTCCTGATGAAAAGAAAAATGCAGCGCAGGCTGTTGAATGGCGGCATACGCTTTCAGACGCAGGTTTTCGTCAAGACGGTAACCGGGAAGAACTTTCCCCGGATTCATCCTGTTTTCCGGGTCCCAGATTTTCTTGAATTCCCGGAAAGCCCCCATTAATTCCTCTCCGTACATTTCCGGAAGAAACTCTCCCCAGGTCTGGCCATCGCCGTGCTCGCCCGAAAACGAACCGCCATAAGCCACCACCAGGTCCGCGGCTTCCTCCATAAAATTGCGGTATTTCCGGATGCCGCCGTCTGTTTTCAGGTCAAAACTGATACGGGAGTGGATACAGCCGTCGCCGAAATGCCCGTAAGTTACGGCGTAATAGTTGTATTTGTCGTAAAGCTTTTGCAGCGCGCGCATGTAACTTCCAAGTTTTTCAGGAGGAACCGCGGAATCCTCAAAGCCGGAAAACGTGTCCGGAACATCCGGCACAAAGACCGTGGCCCCGAAAGAGGATTCCCTGACTGCCCATATCTTCTTCTGGTCTCCGGCAGAGCTGAAAATTTTAATGCCCTGGAGGGTTTTTGAGGTTTCAAGCGCGGCGCGGAGTTTTTCCGCGGCCTCGGCCGCTTCCTGCGCGGTCGCGGCGCCGAACTCCACCATGAGCCAGCCCTGACCTTGCGGCAGCATGCCCAGCTCAGGCAGATGCAGGCCCGCGCTTCTCATATTGGAAACAAAGTTGTGGTCCAGGCCTTCAAGGCCCGCGGGATTATGATGCAGGATGACCGGCACATGGTCCGCGGCCGCGTAAATATCGTCAAAGCCCGCTACCAGAAGGCAGCGGCCGGGAGGATCCGGAACCAGCCGCAGCGTTGCCTGCAGGACAAGGACGCAGGTACCTTCCGTACCCACCAGCGAACGGGCCACGTGAAAGCCGCGTTCCGGCAAAAGTTCATCCAGGTTATACCCCGAAACGCGGCGCGGAAGTTTCGGATAACGCGAACGCACCAGCGCTCCGTATTTTTCACTGAGCTTCTTCAACCCGCCGTAGATGGCGGCTCTCTGGCCGCCTTCACGAAGGATAGCTTCCATTTCTTCTTCAGAGCAGGCTCCGGCGCTGAAACGCAGGCCGTTATAAGTCAGGATTTCAAGTTCTTCAATATTGTCGGAGGTTTTTCCGGAAGTCACGGAATGAACGCCGCAGGCGTTGTTTCCGATCATGCCGCCAAAAGTGCAGCGGTTATGCGTGGCGGGATCCGGCCCGAAAGTCAGGCCATGGGGCTTGAGCGCGGCCCTCAGCTGGTCCAGCACCACACCAGGCTGAACACGCGCTGTTTTTTTGACAGGATCAATTTCCAGGATACGGTTCATGTATCTCTGAAAATCAAAAATGACCGCGACGTTGCAGCACTGGCCCGCAAGACTCGTGCCCGCGCCGCGGGAAAGCACGGGCACCCCATGCCGGCGGCAGATTTCCAGCGCCTTTTCCGCGTCCTTTTCATGTCTGGGGCGGATGACGCCGTGCGGAACCTGGCGGTAATTGGAAGCATCGGCCGCGTAAAGCGCGCGGCTGGCGTCGTCAAAAAGAACGTCGCCTTCTATTTTGTCCCTGAGTTCACGGGCAAGAGCGCGGAGATCCATACTTCAGGGTTTCGGCGCGTGCAGAAGAAAGTAAAGGCCGGCGTAAACCTTGGGGTCCACAAGCCTTCCCTTTCTCTCCATCCCGCGCAGCCATTTTAAAATACCGGAAGCGGAAACCTGATGAACCGTGATGTTCTCGGTCGCGTCTCCGCCGCCTTCGGTTTCCCGGCGGATACCGC
>CAZIQJ010000076.1:0-9417 GCA_964541285.1 uncultured bacterium
AAGACCTTGTGGAAAAAATCCGTGAAACCGGCGCGGTCATTAAAGCTCTTTTCATGTCCGGGTATGTCCAGGATCCGAATGTGTTTAAAAACTTTTCCGGGGAAATCGATTTTTTGGCGAAGCCGTTCAAGGCGGCGCAGCTGGGCTTCAAAGTACGGGAAATTCTTGATCGAAAGGCGGGTTGAGCAGAAATGAACCGAATCCTGATTCTTGACGATAATCCGGCGGTACGAGAGGTTTTGAAACGCCACCTGGAAAACAAAGGCTACACCGTGCTGGCTGTGGCCACGGGCGCGGAGGCCCTGGAGATCGCGGAGATACCGTCTTTTAAAATCGTTCTGCTCGACCTGGGTTTGAAGGACATGCCGGGTATGGAGGTTTTGAAGCGGCTCAAGCAGAAAAGGCCCGAGATCGCCATCATTGTGGTCACAGGCTGCCATGAAGAAGAGGAAGCAAAGCGGGCCTTTGAGCTGGGCGCGCTGGATTACATCACCAAACCCGTGGATTTCAACAGTCTGTTTCGAGTCATCGAATCACAGCTTCAGGACTAAGAGGGTATAAACATGGAAGAAAAAGAAAAAACATCGGACGGACCGATTCTGATCGTGGATGATGATGCCGGCGTTTTGAAAATGCTGGGAACTTTTTTCGGCAGGAAGGGTTTCGTGGTTCACAGCGCGGAAAGCGGGAAGGACGCACTGCGGGTTCTGGCGCAGAATCCTCCCGAACTCATCCTTCTGGACGTCAATATGCCGGAAATGGACGGGATCACAACGCTTAAAAAAATCCGGGAAGTGAATACGAAAATCCCGGTCATCATGATCACCGGCCTTCAGGAAGAAAATGTCGCGCGCGAAGCGGTCAGTCTGGGCGCCTACGCCTATGTGGTCAAGCCCTTTGACCTGAACTATCTGGCCATGACCGTTTCTACAGCGCTTCTCATGGAAAATTGATTTTTCCCCGGAATAGCCTCTTTCTAAGTCCTTGGGCCGCGGGTATAATAGACATGAAAACCGGCGTGTCCGGAAGGGGACCTTCGTGAAGAAATGGTTTTTTCTGCTTTTCATGCTTGCGGCGCCATGCGCCTCTTTTGCCGCGATTCATACCGAGACGGTCGAGTACAAACACGGCAAAACAGTTCTTGAAGGTTATCTCGTCTATGATGATGCCATTGCCGGAAGAAGACCCGGTGTTCTTGTGGTTCACGAATGGCTTGGCCTCGGGCCTTATGCCAAAACCCGCGCTGAAATGGTGGCCCGGCTTGGGTACACGGTTTTGGCGGTGGACATCTACGGTAAAGGTATCCGGCCCAAGAACGTCGAAGAAGCCGGAAAGCAGTCTTCTATTTACAAGAATGACCGCAAACTGATGCGCGCGCGCATTAACGCGGGGCTGGATGTTTTGAAGAAAAATCCGCTGGCGGATCCGGAAAAAATCGCGGCCATCGGCTATTGCTTTGGCGGAACCGTGGTCCTGGAGCTGGCGCGAAGCGGCGCTCCGGTAAAGGGCGTGGTCAGTTTTCACGGCGGGCTGGACACTCCGAACATCAAGGACGCAAAAAACATCAAAGCCAAGGTGCTTGCGCTTCACGGAGCGGACGATCCGTTCGTTGTTCCCAAGCAGGTTGAGAACTTTGAGTATGAAATGCGCAATGCCGGCGTGGACTGGCAGCTTATATCCTACGGAGGGGCGGTTCATTCTTTCACCAACCCGGCCTCCGGCTCCGATAAGTCAAAAGGCGTGGCCTATAATCTGGACGCGGACAGACGCTCCTGGCTGGCCATGAAGCTTTTCCTCGAAGAAGTTTTGGCCTGACCGCCTGTTTTTTCTCCTTTTTGCACGGTCTGAAGCAGACCGATTATAGCGGGTTCAATCATCCTCTAGAATGGTATCAAAGCGCCGGCCGTATTGTTTGACTTACCCCTGTGCATAGCGTACTATCAGCCCTTACCCATGAACCCTTTTCAAGCCCACTTATCGAGAGAGAAGTGTCTCTTGACGGCCCTTCTTTTGACAGCCGTCCTCTGCGCGCAGCCCTCTGTCTATGCGGCTTTGGACAATGTTCCTTCCAGCGACACCGCCGGAGCGGAACAAAAACGCTTTGAAGACAAGGAAAAATCCGAAGCCCAGGCCAGGGCGCTGAAAAAAGCCGCTTCCCGGGAAGAAGAAGTTTCCGAAGAAGAGACGCCCGCCGCGCAACCCGGAGGCAAAGCTTTTGAGTTAAAGGCCATCCGTATCACGGGCAATGAAAGCATTCCTGAATCCGAACTTCAGGAAGAGGTCAGCAGCTGGATCGGCCGACGGCTGACTTTCTCCGACCTTCAGATTATTTCTTCGCAGCTCAAGGAATATTACCGCGACAAACGTTTTATCGCCGCTTATGTGTATCTTCCGCCCCAGAAAGTTGCCAACGGAGTTGTGGAATTCCGCGTGATCGAGGGCCGTCTTGGCCAGGTGAGGATCGAAGGTAATAAATGGTTTTCCGAACGCGTGCTGCGCCGCGCGCTGGGGCTGAACCAGGGCGATGTCATTTATTTTCAGGATCTGAACGAAGGCCTGGGGGATCTGAATAAAAATCCGGACGTCAAGGCGCGCGCGGTTCTCAAGCCGGGCGAACAGCCCAAAAGCACGGACATTCTTCTCAAGGTCAAAGACAAGTTTCCGATCCACCTCAGCACGGAAGTCAATAATCTGGGCACGGACAATACCGGCAACACGCGCTGGGGCGTGGGCGTGGCGCACAATAACCTGCTGGGCCAGATGGACCAGCTTAACACCCGCTTCCAGCTTGGTTCCGGCGCCTGGGCCGTGGGAACGCGTTACAGCGTTCCGGTCGGTCCGCACAAGACGCAGCTCGGCTTTTCCTATTCCCGCTCAGCCGTGGACCTGGGCGGGGACTTCCGGGACCTGAACATCAAGGGCGATGCCAGCACCTACGGCATTGATATACTCCAGCCTTTCTGGAGAAACTCTTTTCTCAAGACCGCGCTCAATCTGGGGTTTGATTTTAAAAGCGTTCAGAACAAGATTCTGGGCGTCAAGGCGGGCAAGGACGAGCTGCGCATTCTCAATACCGGTTTTAATCTCGAAGAAACAGACCGTTACGGAAAAACCTATTCACCGCATACTTTTCATTTTGGCTTTTCGGATTTTCTCGGCGCAAGCGACGTTCACGAATCCGCGGCCACGCGCGCCAACACCGGCGGCCAGTTTTTTATTTACCGCACTTCATTAATACGTTACACGCGGCTTCCGGCCGGCATCACGCACACCTTCCGCGCGGACGCGCAGTTTACTCCGGACCGCCTGGCGCCCTCTGAACAGTTCCGGCTTGGCGGCGCTTTTTCCGTGCGCGGCTATTCGGAAGGCGATTATCTCGCGGACTACGGCGCTTTTTTCACCAACGAGTTTTATATCCCGACTTATTTTTTTCCCAAAGACTGGGTAGTTCCCTATTCGAAAGAGCAGCTGCGCACAGCGATCCAGCTGGTCGGTTTTTTTGATTTCGGGGCGGGCGCGGTTGAAAACGCGCTGCCCGGCGAGAGAAAGAACAAGACCCTGGCCGGCGCCGGCGGCGGCCTGAGGGTCCATCTTTTTGACCGTATCTACGGAAGGTTTCAGTGGGCCGGACGTCTTGGCGACCGCGCTGCTGACAACGTCAACCACGCTTTCTATTACGGAATATCGGCGGAGACATGATGCGAAAGGATTTCCTGAAATTCATGAAAAAACTTTTTGCCCTGAGCGTGGTTTTTTTCCACCTTTTTACTCAGACCGTTCCCGTGTCTTTTGCCGAGATCGTCCTTGATCATATCGAGAACGGCCAGGTCAATATCGACACCCAGGACGGGGTGACCACGATCACGGCTGAGCAGAATGCCATTGCCAATTTCAGCGCGTTTAACACCGCGGCGGGAGAGACCTTGAATATCCGCATTCTGGGCCTTGAAGGCGGTCCGCTCGCGTCCGCGGCCGCGCTTTTCCGTGTGGGCGGCGGCGCCAGTGAGTTTGCCGGCATCCAGAACATCATCGGGACCCTTTTCCTGACCAATGCCGCGGGGTTTCATTTTTCCGCAGGGTCTGAAACTTCCGTTACCGGCGGTTTGATCGCTTCCACACTCAGCATGAGCAGCGCGGATTTTATGGCCGGCAATTACGCGCTGGCGCAGGACCCCTCCATGGCTCCGGGTTTTATTTTCAACGAAGGCCGCATCCAGGGTTTTGACCAGAGCGCCATCGCCTTGATCGCGGGCGCGATCCGCAACAATGGCGTCATCGAATCCACGGGCGGTTCCATCGCCCTTGTTTCCGGCGGCGCCGTCAGTCTGGGTTTTGACAACAACGGCTGGATCTCCGCTTCCGTGGACAAGCCGGTTGAAGGCCCGATTTACGACTTCGAAGGCAATCTGGTCAATGACGCCATTGCCCAGACCGGAACGGTTTCGGCCAACGGCGGCCTGGTGCTTTTGAGCGCGGCCGCGCGTGAAAACCTGCTCGACCACATCATTAATATCACCGGAACGGTTGAGGCCAAAAGCCTTGAAGAAAAAGACGGTGAAATTATTCTTTCCGGCGGCGAAACCGGCAAGACAGCCATTTCCGGCGCGCTGAACGCATCGGCTTCTGAAGACGGCGCGCGGGGCGGAAAAATCAGCGTCACGGGCGGCGATATTGAAGTGCTGGACGGCGCGCGCATTGAAGCCCTGGGTTATGGCATGGATTCCAGAGGCGGCAGCATTTTTGTCATGGGGCAGAACAACGCCGCGTTGAACGCCGGCTCTCTGCTTGATGTCAGCGCGGGAACTTCCGGCGACGGCGGCTTTATCGAGTTCAGCGCGAAATCAAATGTTGAGCTTGCCGGCGGCGTTATGCTGGCCGAAGCGCAGGACGGCAAGGCCGGCGAAATCCTGATTGATCCCGCGAACCTCACGATCAGCACCAACCAGTTCACGGGAGGAGCGAACGTGACCTATCAGGCCGACGATTCCATCACCGTGAATCCCGGCGTTATTATTTCAAGCCGCAGGATCGCGGCGGGCGGCGATCATCTCACGGCTTTATCGACCGGCAATTCCGGCAATCTTACTTTTGACGCCAAAAATATTACGGTCGGTTCAGGCGCTAAAATTCTGGCGCAGGCCACTGCCGGATTTACCGGCGGCGACATCAAGTTTGAGATGCACGACATCGGCGGTCTGATTTCTCTTATTTCTCCCTACACCTGGGCTGATACCAGCATCACGATTGATAACGCCACCATTAAAGGCAAAGACATTACGTTTAACGCGAAGTCCGACGCGGGCCGCGTATTTAATGATACGAGCGACGCGGTGGAACAGGTCATCGACGTGCTCGACAGCGTGACGACGTTTGCGGGCGTGGCTGTTTCTGACGCTGAAGCCAGCATCAACGTAAAGTCAGGCTCTCTTATTGAAGGCGATAACGTAACGTTTTTCGCGGAAGCCAAGTCTGACGCCCAGGTCAAAACGATTACGACCGCGGTTGGCGTGGCCTACGGCCAGGCCGACTCAACCGCTTCAGTCACTCTGGAAAGCGGCTCTACCGTGAAAGCTTCCAATAATTTCAAGATGACCTCGAACGCGACCGGCAACCTCGACATTCTGGCGCTTGCCGCCAACCTCGGGCAGGGGCGCGGTTCTACGGTGGATTTCGCGGTTGCGGTAGGACGCATGGATATTGATTCGACCGCGCAGGTCGCTTCGGGCGCCACGGTTGAAGCGGGCGGAAACGCGGACATTCAGGCTTTTGCCACAAAACGCGAGAACGTGACGGCTTCCGCGGGCGCGTATGAAGACGGCACGGTCGGTCTTTCCGCCGCCATATCGCTTGGCGAAGTGGACACCGGCGCGTTTATGGACGGCACGCTCAAGTCCGGAGGCGATTCAAAAATTAATTCGATTATTTCCGTTCCCAAAGATGACGTACAAGCCACGGCTTCAGTCGGCAGCGATCCTGTGACCGGCGCGATCATCAAGGGCGCGAACGCGGTTCTCGACAAAGTCGGCGCTTTTTCCAGCGGCAAGACCCCCAGCACAACTTCCGCCGCGGGCGGCGCGAAAGCCGGAATTTCAGCCGCGTTTGCTTACGGCGAATCTGAAAACACGGCAAAAGCCAGGATCGGCGACAACGCCAAGGTCACTTCTGATAAAAAGGTGGAAGTAGAGTCTTTTGTGGAAGACGTTGTGGAAACCAGCGCGCTTGCTTCTATTGACCCCATCAGCGGAACTGACCCGAAAGTCGCGGTTGCGGGCGCGGTGGTTATCGGTGACTTTAAAAACACGGCCGAATCCATCATCGGTAAAAACGCGGAAGTAGACGCGAAAGAAGCGGTCCTGGTCAAGTCCCGCACTTCGAACCCTTATGAAATCCAGTGGGACGATATTGAAAACGTAGGCGACGTGGTAGACAAGCTGAACGGCAACATCGGCATTCAGAACGGTTTTTTCACTTCTTGGGCGCAGTCGCAGGGCAAAGGCACGGAAATCGGCGTGGCCGGCTCCGTTAACTTTTTTTCCATGGACAACACCAGCACCGCCTTGATTGATGAAGGCGCGAAAATCAACCAGACCGCCGCTTACCGCACGCAGACCCAGGATGTCACGGTTGAGGCCCTGAATGATATTTCCACGATCAATCTTTCCGGCGTTTTCGGGCTGAAAGGCATTGGGGTGGGCGGCGGCAAAGCCGGTCTTGGCGCGGCTTATCTGGACATTGATTATGACAGCAATGTGACCGCGAAGATCGCAAAAAGCACGCAGGTTTATGCCGAGAAGCTGGAAGTCAACGCGGATTCGCTGACCCGCAACATCGCTATTTCTGAAGCGGGCGGAACCGCGGACAAATACGCGGTTGACGGCTCTTTCTCTTTTCTTAATACGGACGCCCATGTTCTTGCCCAGATCGACGACGGCGCGGCCGTGGTGACTGACAACGGTGATGTGGACAGCACGGGCGACACGGTACGCGTGACCGCCCATGACAAATCCCAGATTTATACGGGCTCAGGCGGCATTGCCAAGGGCGGCAACGTCGGCGTAGGCGCCTCGGTTTCCATTAATGAGATCAAACGTGATACGCGTGCCATCATCGGAAACAAGTCCGGCGAAACCAATGACGCGGGCTCCTTGAAATCCGAAGGTTCCATTGGCGTGGAAGCCGTTAATGACGGCGAGATCCAGAGCTATTCTCTGGCGGCCGCTATTCAGGACCAGTCTTCCACGTCTGCCGGCTCCGCCAGCCCGGGCGGTCTGGTCGGTATCGGCATTTCCGGCGATGTCGCGTTCAACACGATTCAAGACGACACCGAAGCCGCGGTCCGCGATGCCAATATCACCAAAGCCACGGACATCACGCTTCTCGCCAAAAACAACAGCGACATTACTTCCGCCGGCGGATCGGTCGCGATTTCCACTTCTCAGAGCACATCCTTCTTTTCCGGCGGCCTTGCGGGTGCCTACGTTAAAAATGAAATCAACAATGAAGCCGACGCCACGATTGATAATTCCGTTCTTGATATGAGCGGTGATCTCGGCATGACCGGCCGGAACGAAGGGGACATTCTCGCGATTACGGCCAGCGGCTCCGGCGCGGCCAAACGCGCCATTGCGGGCGCTGTTTCCACCAACGTTATCGCGAGCTCTTCCCGCGCCGCCATTAAAAATAATTCCGACATTAACGGCGCGCACAACGCGAACATCGCGGGCGCTGATGATTCCAATATCTTCGCGGTCGCGGGCTCCATCGGTTTCTCAACCGGTAAAAGCGGTTCCGGTTCCGGGTCCGCTACCAACAATATCAATAACGTTATTCAGGCCTCGGTTCAAGATTCCGACCTTGGCGCTTCGGGAGCGGTCAGCATTACGGCCACGACCGACAGCGATATCGAAGCTTATTCCGCGGCCCTTGGCGCGGACATCAACGGCGGCGCTTCCGGCAGCTCGACTTCCAGAAACAACATGGACAGCACGCTGGAGGCCTTTGTGAAGGGCAAAAAGACAGACGGCATCCAGAGTACGGGGGACGTTACGATCTCTGCCTCCGACAATTCTGACCTTCTGTCTGTCGCGGGGAACCTTGCGCTTAACGGCGGGACTGACGCAGGAAAAGGCAAGACCATCGCATTCAACGAAATCAATAATGAAATCAACGCTTACGCGGACGGCGCGAAAATAAATTCAAGCGCGGGTAAAATTTCAATCACCGCGGCCTCAACCTCCGAGTTTGATACCATCGGCGTCGGCGGCGTGGGTTCCGGCGGTTCGGCTCTCGCGATCAACGCCATGAAAAACGACCTGAGTAATGACATCAGGGCGTATGTGAAAGAAAGCTCAGGCCTTACCGCTTCCGGGGATATCGCGGTAGAAGCCAAAGATACCTCCACGCTGAAAGTGCTGGCCGGTGTTGTAACGGGCGGCGGTAAAAACTCCGCCGGCGAAGTCATCGCGTTCAATGAAATCGATAATGGGCTGGAGGCTTATATCGACGGTTCGGGCGCCAATTCCACCAACGGAACAGTCAGCGTGAAAGCCTCCTCAGCTTCCAATATCCAGGCGCTTTCCGCCACAGGCACGCTGGCCGCGGGTACGGCTTCTCTGGCGGGCGCGGAGTCTATTAACCGGATCACCAACACCTACGACTCTCACATTAAAGACACCGCGAACGTTAATGCCAATAAAATTTCGGTCACGGCCGAAGATGCTTCCACCATCGAATCCCTGGCCGGCGCGCTTTCGATCGGTTCCAAAGGTTCGGCGGGGGCGTCTGTTTCCACGAATGATATTACCAACAGCGTCACCGCTTATGTCAGCAACTCGGAAATCAAGGCCGACACCAACGGCATTGAAGTCAAAGCCTCTTCCACTTCCGTCATCAAGAACATCACGGCCGGCGGCGCGGGCGCGGGGAGCTATTCCGCGGGCGGCTCGGTTTCCCTGAATGATATCGACAACTCTATTACGGCGTATGCAAACACTTCGACGCTTGAAGCTCCGGGAGATGTCACGGTCAGCGCCGCGGATTCAGGCACCATTGAATCCCTGGCCGGTACGGTCACGGGCGCGGGCACGGCCTCTATCGGCGCGGCTGTTGCGACCAACGACATTTCAAATGACGTCAAAGCTTATTCGCAGAGCAGCACGCTGAAATCCACTTCTGAAAACGTAAACGTTACGGCTTCTTCCGCAAACACGATCAAGTCCATTTCTGCCGGTGTCTCCGGCGCGGGCACGGCCGCGATCACGGGCGCTGTTTCTCTGAATAAAATCGGCGGTGAAACCAGCGCGGTTTCGACCAACTCCACCCTTAACGCGGCCAAAGGCGTTAACGTGACGGCCACGGAAACTTCAGATATTGATTCTATTTCCGGCGCCGCGGGCGGCGCGGGCACGGCAGGCATTG
>CAZIQJ010000077.1:0-9392 GCA_964541285.1 uncultured bacterium
TTTTTCCGGAATTTCCCGAAATCAGTTTTGTCAGCTGGTTCATGCTGTGCTTCCCCATCGCAGCGGGATTCCTTGTTATCACCTGGGCCTATCTGGCCTTTTGCGTCTGCGGAAATATGAAAGGAAAACTTCTGGACCATGGACTCATCCACCGGGAAATCGAGGCGCTTGGGCCTTGGCGCGGAGATGAAAAAAAGGTTCTCGTAGTTTTCACGCTCACGGTCCTTGCCTGGGTTTTCCGCGCGGACATCCCGCTTGGAAATTTCACGCTTCCGGGATGGTCCGGACTTCTTGGGATCAAGGGCCTGCATGACGGCACCATTTCCATCACAGCCGCCATCCTTCTTTTCATGATCCCCTCAGACAAGGGCCGCGGCGACACGCTTTTAAACTGGGAATGGGCGGTCAAAATTCCCTGGGACGTTCTGCTTCTTTTCGGCGGCGGCTTTGCGCTTGCCGAGGGTTTTCAGCAATCCGGCCTGGCCGCGGAGATCGCAAAAATTTTTATGGGCTTCCAGGGCCAGCCTCTTCCCGTGGTCCTTTTGATCCTCTGCCTTGTGAATAATTTCGCTTCTGAGCTCATGTCCAACTCGCCCCAGGTCACCATCATGCTGCCTGTACTGGCGGCCGCGGCCCAAAGCATGGCCCTGCATCCCTTCTGGCTCATGATTCCGGCCACGCTCATGTCATCGCTTGCGTTCATGATGCCTGCGGGAACACCCCCAAACGCCATTGTCTTTTCCAGCGGGCATGTCACCATCCGCCAGATGGTCAAGACCGGCTTTGTGCTGAATATCCTTGCCGCGGTCTGGGTCAGCCTGTGCATTTACTCACTTTTACCTATTTTCTTTGTGCTGAAATAGCACACCCGGGGCAGTATTTAATCGCTTAATGCCAAAGGGCTTTGGGCCGATAATGAATAAGGCACGGCAGTACGAACGTCCTTATTTATCAGCCTTGGGAAGTTCCGCTCTTTCACCTTAAAATAAGGTTTTGGGTGCGCAGACCGCCATGTGCTAAGCTAATCCGTTGCGTTAACCAAAGGAATTTGATGCAGCCCAATTTCAGAAGCAATAAACGCAAAAAGGAAGAACAGAGAAAAAAGAAACAGGAAGAAAAAAGAAACAGACGCCTGAATAAAAAAGAGGGAAATACCCCGCCGGAGCCTGAACCTCTGGAAAGTTCTTCCGCTGAGCCTGCAGTCTGACAAAGTCTTTTAAGTAAAGTGTACTAAAACCAAAAAGGAGAAATTATGGGATTTCAAGGTGGTGGTGGCGGTGGATTTGGCGGCGGACCTCGCGAGATGCATAAAGCGACCTGCTCTAGCTGCAAAAAGGAATGCGAAGTTCCTTTCAAACCGAGCGGTGACCGCCCGGTTTATTGCAGGGACTGCTTCTCCAAACGCAAGGATGGCGGACGTTAGATCTGTTTGACCGCCCTCTTCACCGGGGAGCCATTAGGCAAAAGGCGTTATGGAAATAAAACTCCGTAACGCCTTTTGTATTTGGGCACCCGGAACCTTTTTTCAGAAATCAAAGGAATCCGATCATGGCCCTTCTTAAGTCTCAGACCGTAAGCGTTTCCATCCAGTGCGATATCCGCAGGGTCTATCAGTTCGTCTTTGACCTGGAAAATCTTCCCAAATGGGCCACAGCTTTCGCAAAGTCCGTGCGCCGTTCCGGAGACGACTACATTGTGGAAACAGACCAGGGGCCGCTTAAAATCCGCATGGCGTCAGGAAATAATTACGGTGTGCTGGACCACCATGTCAGCCCCGCGCCCGGCATTGAAATCTATGTCCCCATGCGCGTCATCACCAACGGCACAGGCAGCGAGGTGCTTTTCACTCTTTTTCAGTATCCGGACATGGATGACAAAAGGTTTGCCGAGGACCTGAAAATGGTGCGCCGCGACCTGGAGAGCCTTAAAAAAATACTCGAAAGCTGACCCCCTGAGAAAAACCTTTCCCCTCCGCCTCCTTTTTCTGGCCCTGCTCACGTTTCATGGCGGCTGCATGGCCACGCGGGGAATTCCCGACGAAACCCTTTCTTTTAAAAGCTACGAACTGAACCAGCCGAGACGCGTAGTCACGGGCGGCAGGATCCTCCGCGAGTCGCACGCCGTCTTTCTTTCCAAGTTCATCGCGAGCCGGAATTTTAACCCCCAGGTTCCCCTTCTGTGCGGAACCATCAAGCAGGGCATGGTCTTTGATATTGTCAGCGAGAAAGACGGCCGCTTTCTTATCCGTAACAGCGAATTCTTCAATGGAAATCCTGCCATGGCCATTGAGATCAACAAGGATGGCTCCCTGGCAAAGGCAAAACCCCTTTATTCCCTGATCTATCTGGACAACTGGGACCGCGCGGTGCAGAAAGCCTGGGCCGCGGGAAGCCAGGACCTTTTCAGACGCGCTTCCGCTCCGGGAGCTTATGACTATGAACTGATTTACCGCGGCGCGTCAGATGGTTTCATTTACGCTCATTACAGGGAAAGGATTCCGGGCACAGACCAGCTGGCTTACCAGGAAATTCTAAAACTTCCCGGAAATACTGAAGAGTTTTACGTGAATGGAAACTTGATCAAAAAAATCGGAGAAGCCGGAGAGGAAGCGGCCTTTGCGGTCCTGAAAACAGAGGGGTATCGGGGATACCCGGATTTCGCGCCGGACATGCTTGCTGAAAATCCGTCTCTCACGCTTTCTGTCCACAAACCTTTGCGTGAAATGCCGGCTCCGGACAATCCGCGCGCCGCGCTTTACTTACTGCTTGGAATGTTTCATGAAAAATACTACGGTCTTTTTTACGACCGCCTGGACAGCTACACCAGGGGCAGGTTTGATACCCTGATTGAAATGGCCTCAAAGTTCACGGCGGACGCGGACGAACTGCCACGCCTCAATCCCCGCGCGCGCTTCTGCCACTTTGTCAAAAACGGCACTCTGACCTTCACCCTTCCCCAGTCTGAAAGTGAAATCCAGGGCATCGCCGTCAAAAACGGCAAGGCGCTGATCGAACTGAAAAATCCGGTCAGCGACGAATCGCTTTATATGACGCTGGAAAACCAGACATGGAAACTGCGCATCGCGGAAAACGCGGTTTAAGACCCTTTCCCATCTTTTCACCTCCCCAAAGCACAAAAAATGATCATTTCCCATTCTTTTGCCATTTTTATGCTAAAAATGGGGCTATCTTTATATTTTAAAGGCATTTAATGAGTCCAAATGGGTTAGTTTCTAATAAGCCCAAATAAGGGGTTCAAAAGGTCAAAAGAACTTAAAATGCAAAATTTCAAAAATGGGTCAATATCCCATTTTTATGCCTATTAAAAACATAAAGTGGTGCAAATAACCTATTTAATATCCATTAAACCATCTAAAATGGAGAATTTATCCATAATACCCATACCCAAACCTCCTCTTTTTGTGCGTTGTAGAAAGGATTTTACCTACAATTTAATTGGACCTGGGGGTATCACCCCCTAAAATAGCCGCTATGAGAAAATATCTTTTACCCGCCATTTGCCTGCTCGCGGCTTCCTGCTCACACATCCCAAAGCCTACGCCTAAATATGATGCCGTGATTTATGTTCAGCCCGTCTGGGTAGAGTCCCTGCAGAACGGGGGCACTTCCGATGCTGTCATGGGAACCCCGGATGCTGTTGAAAAACCCACGGCCAAAGTGGTGTTTGATGTGCTGCGTGTGGCAGAAGGCAATTTTCATGTGCGCGAAGGCGGGCCTTCTATAAGTGAGCAGATGAAGCAGGCATGGAAAGATAAAAACCCTCTGGCCATGCTCGACTACAAAGATCCGAACCGGCAGGTCATGCGCGACCTGATCAGCGTGGCCGTGGCGGATCCAGGAGCAAGCTTTGGAATTACTTCCTGGGCAAATCCGGGTAAAAAGCGGTTCAAGCTTTACCTCAAGGAAGCGGAAGGCAGAAAGGGCAGTTACTACCTGGTAAAAATCCGGTCCTGATCAGGAAATACCGCTTGAACGCGGCCCGGGCCGGGCTATCATATATCCCCGTGGCGCATAAAAACCCTCTCCCCGTTTATGCCGTGCTTGTTCCCCTGTTTATTTTTCTTTTCTCAGCCCAACCCGCAGAAGCCAAAAAAAAATCCGGACCGGAATTTACCCAGGACCTTTCCGGAGCCCAGCCCTACCCGCACCAGTGGATTGATGCCAGCGGCAAAAAAGGCATCAGCATGATGGGCCAGGCCTACCGCCCGCGGCCCGACCTGTATGTCATGGAACTGAATTCCTTTCCCGACGGTCAGACTGAGATCAAAAGTGTCAAGCTGACGACCGCGGACGGAAAAGTTATTGAAGGAAAAATCCGGCGCGTTCCCGCGGGTTTCATGCCCACGGCGCGGCGCAACTTTCAAAACACGCAGATGGGCGACACAAGCTCGGCTCCGCAGAACATCAACGGACGCACCTCATGAAGCGGACCATTTCTCTACTCGCTCTTCTCTCGTATCTTTTTTCCCTGAATATTTCTCCGGCGCTGGCAAATTACAGCGACGAAGACACAGTACAGCACAGCAGCGGCGGCGGCAGCAGCGCGGGCACGCAGGCCGCGGCAGGCATGCTTTCCTATATGGTCACGCGCGCCATACAAAAGAAAGGCCAGGCCGCGAAGGAGGGTTCCTCCGCGCCCATGGCCCCGCCCGCAGTCATAACGGTTGTAGAATTTCCCGTGGATTCCACCGTGGCTTCCAGCGCAAAGGCTGAGGTCACGGTGCAGAAAGGCGAATCCACGGTCAACATTTCCACGCCTGTTGAAATCCACAGCGCTCCCCAGGGCGACCAGACGATTAAATGCTGCAAGCTGACTTCATTGACCGTGTCCAATATCTGGCAGCACGCCATTAAAGTCACGGTCAGCGGCGGCGGCACCCAGACTCTTCAGCCCGGCGCTCAGGCCTCATTTAACGGTGACCTTGGCGAATGCCCGCGTATCAAGATTCAAAGTGAAGACGTCAGCCAGGAAGGTTCAAACCTTGTGGCGGAAGATGTTTCTCTCTGCTGCAAAAATTTGAGGAACGGCTCCTTCAAAAGTTTTTTTGCCATCCGGGTTGTCCGCTACAACTTTGTGGAGCTGGACAAGGACTGCGGGCAAAGCTCAACGCCTGACCCGTCGCCTCCGCCGCACCAGCCCGACGAAACTCCGGGCATCACCACGCATCCTTCGCCTGAACCGTCGCCTTCTCCGGTTCCTGTACCCACAACACCCGGAACCACCGTGCGCCCAAGCCCTTCTCCCACGCCCGGAACCACGCCAGGTGAAACTCCGCCGCCTCATAGTCCGCCGCCGGAAACACCGCCTCCCCCGCCTGTCACAGACGGCGGACAGGAATGCGCTTGCTGCTGCCATCTGATTCAAACATGGTCCAAGGAAACTCCCATCAAACATAAATTCGGTTCACCTCTTGATGGAAGCGCCCGCGTTCCGCTTGGTAAAGAATTTCCGCTTGTGGTCACGGCCGTGGACATGGACGCCTTGAGCGTCAGCTGCGAACAAAAAGGCGTGGAATGCGGCGGATGTCCTCCCTGCGCGGGCGGCGGCGAAGGCACGCTGGTCGGCGACGGCGGCGTTCCTATCAGCGGCGGCACAACGGGCGGAGGCGGTTCGTCTTCATCCGCGGGCGGTGGAAACTCCGTCATGATCGCCACCAATACGGGCGGCATGTGCAAAAAGCCGTGTGAGTCCTGTTCTTCATTGAAACGGCTTCCGCTCGCCGCGCCGCTTCATTTTAAATGGGAAATTCTTTCAGGGCCGGGAAGTCTTAAAACCAATCCCCCTTACCCGCATGGACATTCCGCAATCGTGGAAGGCGCTGCCGCTGTTTATGCCGCACCGGACCATCTGCCCGCAGGGGCCGCGCGCACCGTCACGATCCGCGTGACCATTGATGACATGCCGTACCTCGCGGACCTGGACGACAACCCCGTGGTTGAAACCATTACCCTGAACCTGATAGACCGCAAGGAACAGGTTGCCGTGACCGCGCTTTCTCCGCAGCTTGGCTATGGATCCATTCCCAACGCGGAATCCGAATGCGCGTGCCAGCCTGTGACCAGCTGGTCCGCAGGCTCAGGCATCGCGCCCGAAGAGCAGAGCACTTCCAGTTACAATGTGTGCGTGGGAAGCTACTCCGTTCTGTCCGCTCCGGCCAAAGACTCGGACACCATCTCGATGCAATGCGCGGGGAAAAAATGTTCTTCCCCTCCGGTCATGTTCACCCTGCATGACGCGCTCAAATATGAATGGAAACCTTCCGGCGGAAACACTTTCGGCAATCTTGAAAATGCCGTGTTTTGGGCGCCCTCGGCCCCGGGTAATGTCACCGTGCAGGCCACGGTCACGGACAGCACCATCCAGTATCCGGACAGCGCGGTAACTCTGCCTGCGGTCAATATCAAAGTCGGAAAAATCACGCTTGATACGGTTGCGCCGCCCACAGCAGGCGGCCCGCTTGAACTTGGAGAAAATCTGGCCATTGCCTACAAAATTGAACCCTCGGGTTTCAGCTTTGAAAATGTGGAGCTGCAGGTTTACAACAAGAAGGGCGAGCTGGTTTACAGAAAAGACGGGCTTCCCCGGGCCGGCGGCGGCATGTTGACCGCGGAATGGCCGAAAGCGAAATGGAACCAGGAACCCCACATTGGCGCCTACGCCAATCCCAATAACGGCCCGTATGAAATCGTGATCGCGGGAACAAACCCCAACTGTTCTTCCGATTCCAAAAAAATCGACACTCACTTTGTGGTGCACGCGGATATCCGCGACGTCAAGGCCGGGACCGCGGCCCGCGCTTCGGGCCTCGACATGGCCATGTCCATGCTCAAAGTCGTTTTAATCGGCCCCTCCTCCACTAAAAATTTCAGCACGCCCGATGTCCGCATCGCCAATATGGCAGGCCTGGGCGCGGGCAGCTACGGAAAGACCCTTACTCTGGATACAAACGACTTGAACCGCCTGGAAGACGGCAAATGGATCGTTCAGATCAAAGACCCTTATGACAATGTGGGCAATCTGACCGACGCGGATCCCGGCACCCCGACAAGCGATCCTTACGAAACCGAAATCGAACTCTGGTAATACCCTGATGAAAAAAACGGTCCTGGTTTTATTTCTGGCGGCGGCCCCTCTTTTTTCTTTTTATGCGCCCGCGCATGCCACCATTGAGGAAAACATCAAGCAGGCGTCCAACCGCTTCAGCGAGGCCCGCGCTTTTTATCTTGCCGGAAAAAATGACGACTGCGCCAGAATCCTGCGGAGCATTATGCTGGACGAAAAAAGCCCGGTTTTTGACCGCGGGCGCGCCGCGCGCCTGCTGGCCGAACTGCTGCGTTTTGTCCGCTCCCCAAAAATGATTGAGGAAAACAAAAAGGACCTGGAAAAGTTTGACGCTGACTTCAAAACTCTTTTTGAAAAAGGGCTCCCGGGCCTGGACAAGGAATTCGCGGCGCGGCTCTCAAAGTACCTGGATGAAACCCTGAAACCCGCGAAACGCGCTGAACCTGAAACGCTGGAAAGTTTTCTTCCTCTGGACGCGGCCCGCGCCGTTAAGCTGGGCCAATACGCTGAATCAATGGGCGAAGAAGACCCGGTCCGTGCCGCCCGGTATTCCGAAGCCTTGTGGGAATGGATCCGCGCTCAAAACCTTAAAGAACTGACGGACCCGGGCAGCGCGCTCTCAAAGGCCGTAAACGCGGCCGCCCTGCGCGTCAATGATTCGTTCTGGGCCAAACGCCGGACCTTTGACCGGGAAGGCGCTCCTTCCGCGGAAATCCTGGCGGAAATCCTTAAAAAATTCTCCGAAGCCCTGCAGAAAAAAGACGAAAACGCACTTCGCGCGCTTTTTCACCCTGACGCACTTTCGATTCTGACGGAAATCCTGCCTCTGGGCGGACAAAGCGTCCAGTATTCCGGCTTCGGCCTTCCCCAGATTTCAACGGACCGACAGACCGCGGTTTTAAGCTGCCTGGCCTCGGCCGGCGGCGCACAAGGCCCTAAAACCGTGATTTTCCGGAAAAGCGGAGACCAATGGCTGATCGAAAAAATCTGAGAAAAGTTTTACTGGCCGCGGGAATTTTTCTGACCGGCTGTTTTTTTTCTTCTTCCGCGGGCGCGATTACCGTTTCAGGCACTGTGAATGATGTCAGCGGTTCTCCGGCCCCTCATATCAAAGTCTGTGTCATGGACTACAACCCCGCCTGGTTTGACACGGAACGCGACTGCGTCCAGACCAATGCCGCGGGCGCCTACACTTCCAGCAAAGTCCTTACGGACGACGATGTTTACCTTCTGGTCTACTACGAAGCGCCGGCGGACCCGGGAACGCCGTCGCTGGCTCCGGGGCAACGGGTGAAAGTCGTCAATAACAACAGTTCCTCGGTCATCACCTTCAGCACCTCAGGCCATACAGGCGGATACATCCCGGACATCAAAGCCAACAGCGTCATCAATATTCCATCCGCCGCCGGCCAGCCCGCGCTGGGCGATGAAGTCAAAGGCATACAGGGCATCCATGATGTCTTCAATTACATCCGGGCACAGGGAGTTTCCAACTACAAATGTAATTACACCATCTGGATCAATATCAACACCTCAGACCCGGATGAATGGCCGAATGCCCAGGGCGAAAAACAGACGCTCCATATGGGCATCAACCGCCTGAGCGAAGCCCGGGTCTGGTACACCTTTTACCATGAGTTTGGGCACATCATTCATTACAACTCTTACTCACCTCCCCGCTGGCCCCCGGGAAGGACCGGCGGCACCCACTCCCGCGCCACACACAGCGATACCGGCTTTGCTATGGTCGAAGGCTGGGCCGAAGCCATAGGAGATCTGGTCTCTTCAGCCAACGGACATCCTCCGGGAACCACTTTTGCAACCGCATGGCGCGGCGAAGACCCTGTGGGCGATCCCCCGGAAACACTGGGCACTCCCTCCGGCTCTGACAATTCCGGAGAAGTCGTGGAAGGTTCGTATTGCGAAATTATCAAAGGCTCCAATTTCCGTTTTATGATGGAAAGCCTGGTCGGCACCAATCCGGATAATTACAAACAGCTTGCCGCCGGTTTTCTCGGGCGAAGCGGAAGCGGACCGGTCTTCATCAACCTGATCGCAGTCCAGCGTAAATGGGGTATTGTTTACAGCCGCGCAAAATTCACGGGTTTTCATGAAAGCGCGCCGGATTTCAGCGGCGGCGAAGATGACGGCAATGCCGCGAAAATTGATGGCCTCATGTTCCTGCGGGGGTTGATTCACCCCAAATATGAAGAAAATACCAAGGAAGAACTGAACCTTCAGTCAGACACCATCGGTATCGATGAAATCAAAATGGGCTACAAGACCGCTTCCAACGGGCTGGACACTCA